>CAZLYG010000083.1:0-13966 GCA_964563075.1 uncultured Steroidobacteraceae bacterium
CTCGCCGCCAGGCGCGCGATCGTCACCGTCGAAGAGCGGGTCGATGAGCTCGGGGCACCGGGCCTGAACGCAGTGATCCTGCCGGCGTGGACGATCTGCGCCATTGCAGTCGTGCCGGGAGGCGCCTACCCCTCGTATGCCCAGGGATACTATCGCCGCGCGAACGGGTTCTACATTGCCTGGGATGACATCTCGCGCGACCGTGCGAAGTTTCAGGACTGGATGCGCGACAACGTCCTCAGCAAAGGTCCCGAAGCATTCCTCCCTTACCAGCGTCGTGCCGTTTGAATCATGACCGGATCATTTACCGCCAGTGAGATGATGACGATCGTCGCCGCACGGGCGCTGCAGAACAGCGATGTCTGCTTCGTCGGCATCGGTGCACCGTCGGCGGCCTGCAACCTGGCACGCCTGACACATGCACCGGACATCACTCTGATTTACGAGTCCGGCACCATCGGTACCCGACCCACGGTGCTGCCGCTGTCGATCGGTGACGGCGAGCTCTGCGAAACGGCGCTGACGACCGTGTCGGTGCCCGAGATGTTCCGCTACTGGTTGCAGGGCGGCCGCATCACTGTGGGTTTTCTTTCCGGTGCTCAGGTCGACCGGTACGGGAATCTGAATACCACCGTCGTCGGTCCCTACGAGAAGCCCAAGGTGCGCCTGCCCGGTGGCGGCGGCGCGCCGGAAATTGCCTCGAGCTGCGGGCAGACCTTCATCACCATCGCAATGTCCACACGGACGTTCGTCGAGCGCCTGGGATTCGTGACTTCGTTCGGATACGGCAGAGGTGGCGGAGATCGCGCCGCGCTGGGCCTGAACACCCAGGGTCCCACCCGCATCATGACCGACCTGTGTGTACTGGAGCCGGAAGCGGACACGAAGGAATTCGTGGTGGTCTCCCTGCATCCCGGCGTCACACAGGAAGCGGCCCGCGCCGCCTGCGGTTGGCCGCTGCGTTTCTCCGCGCAGGTCGCCGAGACTCCTGCGCCGACGACGGAGGAATTGCGTGTGCTGCGAGAGCTGCACGCCCGGACGAAAAAAGCGCACGGAGGGTAGCCACGCGGGCAAAAACCACGCTTTTTGCCCGCCGCATGAGCTGGCTGAGGGCCTCGCTTCCGCGAAAATAGCCGCCGGCGATTTTCGCCAATAGACTACTTCGGACGGCCTTTGAAGCCTTCCGCCAGCATCTGAATCCTATACAGCGTCATCGCCGTGTTGCGCGTGCCCTGCGGAGTCGCCCACGCCTTGCCGTCGGGTCCCACGGCACCCATCTGGCCCACGTAGAGGGTTTTCTTCTCGGGCCCTGAGAAGGCGATCGTGATGGGCTGACGCGGAGTTGGAATCAGCCCGAGATGCTTGCCGTCGGGTCCCAGCACGTGCACGCCCTGGCTGGCGGTGACGTACACCCGGCCCTGGGCGTCGATCGTCATTCCATCCGCGCCCTTGTCCCCCTGGAGATCGGCGAAGTCGCGCCGGTTGCGCGTCGATCCGTCGGGCAGAACGTCGAAGGCGACGACCTTGGTCATGTTGGTGACGTACAGAACTTTGCCGTCGCGACTCAACATCAGGCCGTTGGTGAGAATGTCCTTGTCGGCAACCGTGCTGACGACCCCGTGCGGATTGACGTAGTAGATGCCTCCGACGGTGAAGTAAGCGCCTCCCTTGCCGTCGGCGATCAGGTCGTTCAGGCGGCCGAGGGGTTTGCCGTCGGGGAAGCTGTTGGCAAGTATTTTCTCCTCCGGTGCCACGATGGCCACACGCGTGAGCTCAGGGCAGCTCGCAGCGTGCCAGCGGCCCGGGTCCGTGCAGGTACGCTCCACCGCGTACACTCGGCCTTCGCTGTCCATCGACACCGCACCCGGTCCGTGCGCGTTCGCGACGAAAACGTACTCCTTGTTGTTCGCGTCGAGCTTGCGGATGGAGTCGGTCTGCTCCTGCGCGAAGAGCAGGCCGCCATCCGCAGTGCCTACGATACCGTCGGCGGTGTTGAAGTCGGCCCAGACGAGCTCCCAGGTGGCTCCAGCGGCGACCACCCCGGGGATCTCGGTCACCGCGGCGGGTCGTTCGCCCGGAAGCAGTTGTTGCGCACCGGCGGGCCCGGAGGCGGCACCCAGCAGGGTCACGGCGGTGGCGACGGCCGCGAGTGTCGATTTCATGTGCCTTGATCCTCGGTGTGGAGCGGACTGCCGCGCTAGGCGCTCCTGAGTGCCGCGTGCAGTACGGCCTGCTCGGCGCCGTGAGGATTGTTGACCAGTTTGCATTCGTCGTTGAACACCATGGTGGCGCGCTGCGTGGTGTCGAACGGCTTCCAGGTCGGAAGCTCCTTGCAGTTGGGATTGCCGGTGCGCGCAAACGAGGTCCAGGCAGTGCTGATGCGCGTTGCCAGGGCATGGCGGTCCGCGCCCGAACCGACGAACGTCTTGCAGGCATCGACGTTGTCGAACACGAATGGAATCTCGATCGCGTGCGGCGTGCGCAGCTTGCCCTCGCGCACCGGAGTGCGCCAGGTGAAGTAGTACTGATAGACGGGCGCCTTACCCTGCAGCGCTTTGCGCTCGGCCTCGACGGCCACCCCGGCGCGGAAGGTCGCATCCGAGGCAATGATGAGCAGCAGATCGGTGTTGGAGGCATCTGGGCGCCCGGCCTTGTAGGCGGCGATCACCTTGTCGACTTCCGTCTCGCTCGCACGCCGCAGCGTCTGCTTGAGATGCGACTTGAGCGCGGCGTCATCGATGGGGTCGAGCACCTGGTTGGGAAAGAAGGTTACCTCCGTCTCGACGGTCCCGATCAGCAGCGGCACGTGGGCCGAGAGCTCCGGAGCGACCGGGTCGAACGGATCGGTGGGCAGGCTGCTTCCGTCGACCACGGGCGCAAAGTTCATCGGGCCGCCAGCACCGGGGGCACCCGCGGCGGGTGCGGTCGCGGCGAGCAGCTTCTCCAGGGGGAGCGTACGCAACTGGCCCGCCTGATCGGGCTTCAGGCCGAGATTGGCGAGGTAAGCCTCCGTGGACTTTTTCGCTGCCTCGCGTGACAGGCCTTTCACGGCGGCGCCGCTTTCCACGATGGCACGGTGAAAGAGCCCCTTGGCAGAGGGCATGGCCATCAGCGTGCTGACCTTGCCGCCGCCGCCTGACTGGCCAAAGATGGTGACGTTGCCGGGGTCGCCGCCGAAGGCGCTGATGTTGTCCCGTACCCACTCGAGTGCCGCGACGATGTCGCGTTGGCCGAGATTGCTGGAATGGGCGTACTCGGGCCCGAAGCCCTCCAGGTACAAGTATCCCATGGCCGTCAGCCGATGATTGACGGTGACGACCACGACGTCGTGCTTCTTTGCCAGTTGCACGCCGTCGTAACAGATGAAGCCACCCGAGCCGCTGGTGTAGCCGCCGCCGTGCAGCCAGACCATCACCGGGCGCCTGGCCGCGGGGTCGGCGCTGGCCGTCCAGACGTTCAGGCGCAGGCAGTCCTCACTGATGGGCTCCATCCGATCCATGCCCTCGAATTCCTTGATCACCTGGCCGCGAAAGGAGGAGACCAGCTGGGGCGAGCGGGGTCCGAGCTCGAAGGCGTCCTGCACGCCCGTCCAGCTTTCCGGCTTTGCCGGCGGCATGAAGCGACGCTCCCCGGCCGTGCTGGCGCCGTAGCGCAGCCCCTTGAAGCACTGGACCTTCTGTTCCACCGCGCCGCGAACCTTCCCGTGGGCGGTCTGCACCGTCGCTCCGGGGACTGGCGCGGCATCGGCCGCCGCGGCTCCCGTCATTTCTGCGCCCATCAGCAAGCTCCCCGCCGCCGCCGTACCGATCCCGAGAAATTCGCGTCGATCGATCATGGTCCCCTCTTTGTGTTGCTGCGGACGCGGGCTGCTCGAGACCTGCAGCGCGGCGCGCCCAAACGTCCGCCTGGAGTTGACTCTCTCCGGTGTATTTGTCAACCGGAGCGCGGACAGCGAGCCGCCTGGCGGTGACCGAGGTCCGGTCGGTGTTACACGCCAGGGGCCGCTTTGTGTGTGCATGCGGCCTATTGTGGTAAAAAGTCCGTCGCAAAGCACTGAAGATACGTCCGCACACGGGGGTGAGATGCGGAAAGTCACTCGCAGGCCATTCGCTATCGGCGCCATGAGTAGGCTGTCAGTCAGGGTCATCATACTGGGAGCGGCACTGCTCGCCAGCAGCATCGCCGCCGCGCAGCTCGATCCGAGCGGCAACTGGACGCCGCGTTTCGATGCGGACCGCCAGGAGCGACTGGCAGGTCCGGAAATCGGCGACTACCTCGGCTTACCCATCAATGATGCCGCGCGACTGCGCAGCGACAGCTGGGACGCGGCCCTCGTGGAGCTGCCGGAAAACCAGTGCCGCGAGCACGGCTCCGATTATGGCTGGCGCGGCCCGTCGAACCTGCGTATCTGGCCGGAGATCGATCGCGCTTCACAGAAGGTCATCGCCTATCACACGCACCTGTCGGCTTACGGTGCCGAGCAGACCATCTGGATGGACGGGCGGCCGCATCCGCCCGACTACGCACGGCATACCTGGGAAGGCTTCTCCACGGGCGAGTGGGAGGGCGACCAGCTCGTCATCACCACGACGCACCTGAAGGAGAACTGGCTGTCGCTGACCGGAATTCCGCGCAGCGACCAGGCGACCGCGAGAGTGCACCTTCTGCGGCACGGCAATGTGCTCACGGTTGTCGTGATCATCTACGACCCTGTGTACCTGACGGAGCCGCTGATCCGCACGGCCGATTTCATGTACGCGCCGCAAAGTCAGATGGCGCCGTGGCCCTGCGAGCCGGTCAACGAGGTCGACAGGCCCGTAGGGGTCGTGCCGAGCCACATGCCCGGCGAGAACCCGTTCCTCAACGAGTTTCCGGCCCGCTATGGCGTGCCGCCGGAGGCCGCGCGCGGCGGCGCGGAGACGATGTACCCGGAATACATGCAGAAGCTGAAGACCATGAAGCGACTGCCGCGCATCCCCAGACGGCCTTCGCGTTTCTAGCGCCATGAAACAAGCATTCAGGCTGGAGCGGCGCCGCGCGCGGGTGATTCTCGCCGCGACACTCGTGTTCGCTCTCGGAGCGCTCGGCGGCACTCAGGCTGCGGAGAAGAAATCCGTCAAAACCCCGCCCGCGCCGCCGGCCCATGACTACTCCAAGGACGAAGTGCACCTGCTCAAGGTGCAGGGCAACATCTACATGCTGGTGGGCGCCGGAGGCAACATCACGCTGCAGGTCGGCGATGACGGCGTATTGCTGGTCGACACGGGCCTGGCGCCGATGGCGGACAAGGTGCTCGCGGCCATCCACGGGCTGACCGACAAGCCGATCCGCTACATCATCAACACGCACTTTCATGCCGATCACACGGGCGGCAACGAGACGATCGCCAAGGCGGGCATGACCATCGCAGGGGGCAACGTCGTCGGCGACATCGGTGCGAGCGCCGCCAATCAGGCAGCGGTGTACGCATTCCAGACGGTGCTCGACCGCATGAGCGCCGCGAACGGCAACGAGCGCGCAACGCCCCAGGGTGCCTGGCCGACCGAGGTCTACACGACACCCGAGCGCAAAATGTTCTTCGACGATGAAGGCATCGTGATGATGCACATACCGAACGCGCACACCGACGGGGACACGATGGTGTTCTTCCGGCGTTCCGATGTGATCAGCACCGGCGATATCTTCGTGACCAACGGCTACCCGTTCATCGACATCGAGCACGGCGGCAACATCCAGGGAGAGCTCGATGGATTGAACCGGCTCATCGAGCTGGCCATCCCCAAGGATCTGCAGGAGGACGGCACGCTGGTGATTCCCGGGCACGGGCGCTTGTGCGATGTGGCCGACGTGGTGTTCTACCAGGAGATGGTGACGATCATCCGCGACCGCGTGAAGAACCTGATCGGCAAGGGCATGACGCTCGAGCAGGTGAAGGCTGCCCGTCCGACCCGCGACTATGATCCGCGCTACGGCACGCGGCCGGGGTCGGCCGACCGGTTCGTCGAGGCCGTGTACAAGAGCTTGAGCGCCAAGCACTGAGGTGCCTGCATGAAACGCTTCCTGTTCGTGTGTCTGACCGGTTCGACGCTCGCCGCGGGTGCGGCGGCCCAGGCCCACCATTCCTTTGCCGCGACTTATTTTGTCGACAAGGAAGTGACGGTGGAGGGCACGCTGACCCAGTTCCTGTTTCGCAATCCGCATTCCTTCGTGAAGGTCGAAGCGCCGGATGACAAAGGGCAGATGGTGACCTGGGCCGTGGAGTGGGGCGGTGGCGCGCAGCTCAACCAGGAGCACGTCACGCGCGATACGCTCAAGCCCGGCGATCATGTCGTCGTGACCGGCAATCCCGGGCGCGATCCTTCCGACCATCGCATCCGCCTGCACAAGATCGTCCGCAAGTCCGATGGCTGGAAGTGGGAAGGGGTGATCATGTGAGCTCGCTGGTGAGCCGCATCCACCGCGCCTTGCTGACGCTGGCCGCAATCCTTTGGGCGGGCTCTGCGCTTGCGCAGCTCGGAGCGCCTCCGCCGCCGCCCCCGGCGAACTCGCGGGAGGCGGCGCCGCAGGACTTTACCGGCTACTGGGTGTCCCTGGTCACGGAGGATTGGCGCTACCGCATGCTGACGCCCGACAAGGGCGACTATTCGGGCATCACGCTGACCCCGGCCGCGCGCGCGATCGCGGACAAGTGGGACCCGGCTCAGGACGAGGCGAGCGGCAATCAATGCAAGGCCTACGGCGCGCCGGCGATCATGAGAGTGCCGACCCGCCTGCACATTCAGTGGCAGGGCGACAACGAGCTGCGCATCGACACGGACGCCGGCAAGCAGACGCGGCTGCTGCACTTCAACGCCAAGGTGCCTGCGAACACGGCGCCGAGCTTGCAGGGTTACTCGGTAGCTTCCTGGGAGGGCCTGCGCGCGCGCGGCACGGGCGGGGTCGCCACTACGCTGGGAGACAGGCAGAAGGCACCGCCCCAGGGCTATATGAAAGTGGAGACGACCGCGTTGCAGCCCGGCTACTTGCGCAAGAACGGCGTGCCCTACGGCGCGAATGCCCAGCTCACCGAGTACTTCGACAGCTTCAAGGAGCCTGACGGCACGCGCTGGCTGATCGTGACGACGATCGTGACGGACCCCGACAACCTCGCTCAGCAGTACATCGCCAGCGAGCAGTTCAAGCAGCTCCCCGGCCCCACGGGTTGGAACCCGACAGCCTGCGAGGCGCGCTGAGGCGGGCAGCGGATGTCATTCGATCATTTCCTTCACTGGCTGGACGCGACACAGTTCAGCGCCGTCATGCGCGAGTCGGTCTGGGCGGAGCCGATCGTCGAGACGATCCACGTGCTGACGTTGACGCTGTTTCTGGGATTCGTGCTGCTGCTCGACCTGCGCCTGCTGGATCTGGTGCTGCGCCGGAAGAAGGTGTCGGAGATGTTCGAGCAGTTCAATCCCTGGCTGTTCCGTGGTTTCGGCGTCATGCTGATCACCGGGTTGCTGCTGTTCTCGGCCGATCCGGTGAATTTCTACAGCACCCTGTTCTTCAAGCTCAAGATGATCATGCTGGTGCTGGCGGGACTCAATGTGGCGCTCTATCACGCCACCATCGGCAAGCAGATCGCCGTATGGGATCAGGCACCTGCGACGCCGTGGCGGGTCAAGCTCGCCGGCGGCATCTCCCTGCTGCTCTGGGTGGCCATCGTCGCGTGCGGCCGCGGCATCGCCTACGCACTGCCGCCACCATGAGAGCGGGAGCTGGCGGATGAGCTCGCTCAAGGATCTGATCCTCGCCTTCTGCATGTGGTGCAACGAGTCCTACGTCGGCCACACCATCCGTGACTCCGTCTGGCTGTTTCCGTTCGTGGAGATCTTCCATCTGCTCGCGCTCGGCATCCTCGGCGGCTGCATGCTGGTGCTCAACATGCGGCTGATGGGAATCGGATTTCGCACGGACTCCGTGTCGGCCCTGGCGAGGGATCTGCGGCCCTGGGTCATCGGCAGCATCCTGGTCATGCTGGTTTCCGGTTTCCTGCTGTTCTCGACCGAGGCGGTCAAGATGTACGGCAACTGGGGCTTTCAGGTGAAGATGCTGTTCCTCGTGTTGTCTATCATCTTCACTTTCACGATTCACCGTCGCGTCACCACCCGGGATGACGCAGCTACCGCGGTGCGCTGGGCCACCGCGATCGTGTCTTTGACGATGTGGGCGATCGTAGGCCTTGGTGGCCGCTCGCTCGGTTACATCACCACGGCCGCCAGCGCGGTCAAGCCCTGAGGCGGGGGCGGCACCCGAGCGCCATATCAGAAGCGGTATTCGATCGACAACGCCAACATCCCCTGCGCGGCCGAGTGGGTGATCGGACTTTCTCGTGCGCTCCCCATCAGGCGGCTGTAGGCCGCTTGCGTGTTGTAGAGCCAGTGCGAGGAGAGGATGCCGGTGGCACTGAAGCCGATGCCCCAGGAATTGGTGCCGCCGTGGGGGTAGAACGCCGGCAATCCGGAGGCCAGCGACTGGCTGGCCGTGACTCCGAACAGGTTCTCCAGATGGCTGCGGTCGGCGAAGGTGATGGAGGGGCCCAGGAACATGGCCAGGTGCTGCGAGCTGCCCGGCAGCGGCAGATAGCCCTCCAGGTCCCCGGTGAGCCCGCCGACCCCGCCCATGTAGCGACGCAGGTCGGTGCGCAGCACCATCGGAAACTTCTTCGACAGCACGTACGACCCGAATACCTGCGCGACCGATGAATTGCCGATGTCGTTCAGGCCGTGCAGCTTCGGGTAGTCATCCGATACATGGCGGCCGAGGTCGATGCCGACTGCGACTCCCAGCTGGTACTTCTGGCCACGCAGCAGGTTCACGCCGATCCCCTCGCCGGTGGAGGCAAAGGCAATGTCCTTGTAGCGAATGTCGAACACCGGGCCGCCGAGGGGGTGATAGGACTTTGATCCCGGGTAGACCGGCTCGGTCGCCCCCGACAGGCCCACGATGACCTGCCACGTCGGCAAGTGCGGCTCGAAGAGCTTCTCCAGGGGAATGCCGCTGGAATATTGCCAGTCCTGCAGGGGTGAAGGTGTCTGGGAGCGTGCGGTGTCCGCACCCCAGGCGCACACGAGCAGGGCGATGAGGAGCAGCGCTCGCGATCTCATTTCGCGAGAGCGCTCACGATGTCATCGGCCAGGCGGCCGACCAGGCGGCTCATGGCCTGCACCTGGTCCGTGTAATTCGGGGCACTCGCGGGTTCCGTGAGCGCAATGTTGCGAGTCAGGCTCGGCGCATCCGCACCGGCCGGCAGCAGCGACCAGCTCCCCTGCAAAACGACTCCTCCTGTCGGATCGGATTGAAACTGCAGAACGTCCACGACCACCACCCGTGTACCTGCCGGCGCCGGCTGTTCCGGGAGCACGACCTGACTTGCGGACAGGCGCTCCAGCAGATCCTGCGTGAGCGTGCGGCGCGTCATCTCGCCCAGCGGCGCCGCCCAGCGATGGCGGTTGCTCAGGATGATCTGACTGCCACCTCGTTGCGTGACGATTTCCTGGCGCTCCAGGACTGCCGGCATGTGAACAGGTGCTACCTGGATCGGACCGGCTGAGTCATGCAAGGTTCGCTCCTGAGGCTGCACGGGCTCGAGCGTGTAAAACTGGGTGGGGGGACTGGATGCACAGCCGAGCACCACGGCGAGCAGCAGCAGGGGCATCGTTTTCGCAGCCGGCGTACGGGATACCTTCTGCAGGCGCGGCGCCCCTCTCACCTCATCGCCTCTTGATCTGCCCGCCCCCTGAGCAGCGCCTCAGGGTGCTGGTCGAGATAGTCCGCCAGCGCGCGAATCGAGCGCGCAGCGCCGCTCAGATCGCGCAAGGCCTGCTCGAGGTTGCCGTTGGCCGCCAGCGGATTGGCTCCGACGACTTTGCGGGCGGAGGCGCTGGTGGCGTCGATTTCGCCCGCCGCCTTGCGCAGGCTGTCGATGGCCTGATGGGCGCTGTCGATGGTCGGAGCGAGCTGCGGCCCGACTTTCTGCATCGCCGCATCCAGCGCCGTGAGCGTGTGATCCAGATGGCGCACGCTGTCGGTGAGCTGGGGGGAGGCCACGAGATGCTCGACATGGTCGCTGATGGCGCGCACGTTGGCGCCGATCTGTTGAAGCGGCACCTGGCCCAGTTTGCGCGCAAAAGCGCTGATGCCGCTATCCTCCGCGGTGGGAATCTCCGCGTACCCACCTTGCATGAGCAGCGTCGCAGGCTGTGCATCTGGCTGCATCTGCAGCTCGATCTGCGGGCTGCCGATCAACGGCGGCTCCTGGGTGAGCTCTGCCCGCAGATGCTGCTGCACCAGCTTCGCGAGGGTCGCATTCATCACGGTCGCCCAGTTCTCCCCGGCAGGGGCGCCCTGCAGATGGAATTTCGTCGGATCCAGCAGCACGACAGCCGGCGTCGTAATCGTTCCGGTGCGGGCGTCCGTCTGCAGCTCGACCCGGTCCACCTCGCCGACCGTGAAGCCGCGCAGCATGACGGGGGAGCCTGCGTGCAGCCCACCGACATCGCCCGCGAACCTGACAACGTAGGCAACGCTGGCCTGCAGCGGTTTGGGGGGCTTGCCGGAGGTCGCCGTGAAGCGCCGCTGCGGCGGGCCTTTACCGGGCACCAGGATAATGGTCGGTCCGGCCACGATGGCCTTGAGAGAGGAGAGGTCGGCGAGCGAGGGAGTGCCGCCTTCCAGGTAGAAGCGGGTGCCGGAATTCACTTCCGGTTTCAGATCGTTGTCGATATCGAGCTGCAGCTCGATGTGTCGCCGATCGCTGGCCAGCGACAGGTCACTCACCTCTCCCACGTCGAAACCGCGGTAGAGCACTTTCGTGCTCTTTGCGGTGATCCCCGTTGCGTCCTCAACGCTCAGCGTCACATCGAATCCGCGCGCGCTGGCGAAGCGCACGAGCAGCCATGCGACGATGCCGACGGCGGCGAGCGGGACCGCCCAGATCCAACCCGGCCAGCGGCTCCTGCGGGTCTCCGACATTGTCCGTTGCCGGGGCGGCTGCGGCTCACGAGGAGGATCCGGCGCGCTCATGTTGCCCTGGCCCCCGCGGCATCCCAGAGCAGTCGCGGATCGAAGGTCGCGGAGGCCATCATGGTCAGTACCACCACGAGCATGAAAGCAGGGGCCCCTATGGCCGCCCGTGCGCTGATCAGCGACCCGAACTGCAGTATCGGCATGAATACCGCGATGGTGAACACGTCGATGCTGGACCAGCGGCCGATTTCATCGACCGCCCGATAGAGCTTGGTTTTCAGCAACAAGTGGCGGCAGGACCCCAGCCGCGCCGAGATCAGCAGCCAGCCGAGGACTGCGAGCTTCAGCAGCGGAATCGCGATGCTGGTACAGAAGATCAGCACACCGAGGGGCCACAGCCCCGCCTGTGCGAGCTCGCGGATGCCGTCGATGATGCGATGCGAAGTCAGTGCACCGAGCTGCACGTCCGTGCTCATCGGGAAGACATTCGCCGGCACATAGAGCGCGAGGCCAGCGATGAGCAACGCGGCCGTGCGCACCGCAGAATCGGTCTTCCGCGAGCTCAGGCGGGCCTCGCATCTCGAGCAGCGCGAGCCTTCCCGCTCGGCAGGGAATGCCAGGTTGCACACGGTGCACGAGATCACCGGCTGATCCGGTCCGAGGGGACCCGGATCGGCCACGATGGCGCGCCAGGTCATGCGCCGGTCGAGGGAGGCCCGCGACAGCATCGACAACAGCGCAGCGATGATCAGACAGATGCCGCCCCAGCCGATCGTCACATTCAGGTTCGCGCTCACCCGGCTGTATCCCACGGCGGCGCCGAGCAGGAACACGTCCTGCATGGCCCAGAAGTCCAGCGCCATGGCCCAGCGAAACGCCCGCCCCAACCAGCGCGGGCGATAGCTGAGACGCAGGCATACGAGCACGGTGCTGAGAAGCCCGAAGCGCACGACGGGGAGGATGATCGCGCACGCGCCGACCACGGCCGCTACGATTACCCAATGCTCTTGCCACAATGCCACGACTCCCGAGCCAATGCGGCTCGATCGCGTCACTCCCAACAGCGACACGCTCATGAGCGGCAGGAGGTTGGCCGGGAAGAGCAGTATCAGCGTGGCCAGCGAGCAGGCGAGCGCCGCATCCAGGCTGCGGCCCGAGGATCGCTCCACGTGATTCTCACAAACGGGGCAGAGCGCCACGCTGCCGCTGGGTACGGGCGGCAGGTCCTGCACCGTTCCGCAATGCGAGCAAGCAATCGTCATCTTGATTTCCGCTGCGAGGGCAGTGCATCCGGGGCATCCGCCCGCAAGGGTAACGGTTCACGGCGGAGACCGTTCCAACCGCTCAGCTGCCGTTGCGCCACTCGACCGCACCGAAGCGCTCATGGCCCAGGAGGGTGTAAGCAATGGTCGCGGTCCTGACCATCTGGTGCGAGTCCGGCTCGAGAGCGTAGCGCCCGTCGCGGCTGGATTGGGAGTAGCGGAAAGTCAGGGCATGCAGGCCGATCACCCTCACGGTCAGTCCCACATCAACCGTGTCGATAGTCTCGCTCCCCGTGCTCTCGGTCGCTCCCAGCTTGCTGATGTAGTAGCCGCGCGCGGTCGCATCCAGATCGGCACGGTCGCCGAATATCAAGCGCAGGTTGAGAACGCCCTCCGGCGTGACTCCGTAGTGGTAATTGCGCAGCCCGTCCCCGCCGACACCCGCAGCGGTGACTCCATTGCCGCGGATCACGCCGCCAGCGGCGTAGCCGACCGCAGTGAGGGCGGTGCCCTGCAGTGCCACCGTGGGCGACAGCCACCATTGTCCGGTCGTGCCGACGCCGGCGGCGGTGTTGGAAACGCGAAAGATGTTGGGAGCGACATAGTCGTAGACCCCGTAGAGTCCCCAGACCCCGCGGTAACTGTCGCCGGCCGCGTAGCTGTTGCCGACGAGCAGGCCGCGGGTGAAGACCGACGAGAAGGTGTTCACGTTGTCGGCCGTGACCTGAAAATCGAAGTAGTCGAAGGGCCGGTCGTAGTCGTAGTCGGGCTTGCCGGGCAGCCCATACGCGATGGCGAACGTGGCGCTCGCATCGGCCCGCTGGTAGTTCTGCTGCGCCGGTGGCGCGGTCGGGTCGGCGTTGACGTTGATGTTGCTGTGGTAGTGGCTGAAAACCGTCCCGGCCAGGTCCACTCGCGTGAACACGGCCGGATTGTAGCTGCGAAACACCGGTGCAAAGCGCTTCCCGTAGACGAGGCGGTTGAAGCCCGACCCGGGAGAAATGGCCGCGGCACCGAGCTCGCGCCAGAAGCCCGGGGTGCCGCCCGAGCCGCTCTCCAGCAGCAGGCTGGAGATCCGGAACAGGGCCTCGCCGAGAATGTTGCCACCGATCCCGCTCGCGATCTGATCGTTGATCGAGGGCGCGGTGTTCTCGCCAGCTTCCTCCCAGAGGAGGCTCCCGGCGAACGTGTAGGCCGAGGCCTCCCAGAAATCCAACCCCGCCGAGCGCGCCAGGCCCTGATACACCGAGCCCTGCATGGGATGCAGGAACTGGTTGGTGGAGAACTTGTCATCGTCCACGACCCAGGAGCGGTGCTGGTTGGCGTGAAAGTTGTTCAGCGGCGAGGGGTAAGTCGGGGCACTGACAAAGGCATGATCGAAGCGGTTCAGGAGCAACTCGAACGAGGGGATCTCCACCGCGGGAACGACGAAGCTGCGCGCATCCCCGACGCCCCATTGCAGCACGGCTTCGGGCGGCGCAGCGTCCAAGGCCGTGGGTGTCTGGGTGCCGGCAGCAGGATCGTCGGCGGCATAACAGGTGCTCAACGCGCACAAGGCTGCCAGCAGATACTTTGCTCGATGCACGCCTGCCACAACGCGCGGTCGGCCCGTACTGTTCCGCCTCAGGCGGCACGAATTATGCTGCCTGTGAGGCGCACTGGCCCACGGGCGGTCGCATACTGTTACGAGGTCGAGCCGC
>CAZLYG010000084.1:0-13951 GCA_964563075.1 uncultured Steroidobacteraceae bacterium
CATGCACTACAACACGGTCGTCTCGGGCGCGATGAAAATGCTCATTGCCCTCGAGGGGGCGAAGGGATCGGCCCGTTCCGGCGCGCTGCTGCGCGAGGGCACGCGCATCCTGCTCAGCGCTCTCTATCCGATCGCCCCGCACATCACCCACGCGCTGTGGGGAGAGCTCGGGTACACAAAGCGCTTCGGGGATCTGCTGGACGCGGCGATGCCTCAGCCGGACGAGCAGGCGCTGCAGCAGGATGAGCTGGAGCTGGTCGTCCAGGTGAACGGCAAGCTGCGTTCGCGCGTGACCGTTCCCGCTGGCGCGATGGAGGCCGCGGTGCGCGAGGCTGCCCTGGCCGATGAGACCGTGCAGAAGTTCATCGCCGGCAAGCCGGTGAAGAAGGTCATCGTGGTGCCTGGCAAGCTGGTCAACATCGTCGCTTGAACCCGGAGAATCGAACTCTCGTCAGTTGGGCAGCGGCCTTCATGGCCGCGATGCTGCTGGGCGGCTGCGGCTTCCATCTGGAGGGGCGCACGCCCCTGCCGGCCGTCCTCGAGGCCGCCTACGTGCAGGCGCAGGATCCGCGCAGCGACTTCGTGCAGAGCCTGCGCAAGTCCATGCTCATTTCCGGCGCTCATCCGACCGATGAGAAGCGGGGCTCCACCGCGGTGGTCCACATCCTCAAGGACGAAGTGACCCGCCGCGTGCTATCGGTTTCGGCAGCCAATCGCCCGACGGAGTATGAGGTGACCTACACAGTGCAGTTCTCAGTGGAGGCCGGCGACAAGACGCTGCTTGCGAATCAGGAGGTCTCCTCCACGCGCAGCTACAGCTTCGATGAGCGGCTGCTGCTGGCGAAAGAGCACGAGGAAGCGGTCCTGCGCGAGGCCATGGCAAGAGACCTCGCCGATATCGTCATGCGCAGACTGGCCAGCCTGTAGGGTATCCGTGGTGTTGAGAATGGCTTCGGTGGATCGGGTGTCGGTCGCGGCACTCCTCAGTCGCTACGGCCTGGAATGCGTGCTGATTGCGCCGGAGGAGCTGATTCCCGGCTCCTACTGGGGTGACAGCGAGGCCGGGCTGAAGGCGGACTGGCTGTATGCACGGCTGGATACCCCGCTGCACTCCGTGCTGCACGAAGCCAGCCACTACATCTGCATGACTCCCGAGCGGCGCGCGGGATTGGATCGGGATGCCGGCGGCGATGATCTCGAAGAGTCGGCCGTGTGCTACCTGCAGGTGCTGCTGGCGGATGAGATTCCAGGCGTGGGCAGGGAGCGCCTGTGTGCGGACATGGACGAGTGGGGATACAGCTTCCGCCTCGGGAGCACCCGCGCCTGGTTCGAGAACGATGCCGCGGACGCACGCCAATGGCTGCTCGATCATTCGGTTATCGATGCCAACGGGGCCCTGACGGGGCGCCTGCGCTAGACGCGCCTGTTAGCGCGAGCGCGAGAACCGGTCCGTGGCGCGGATGAGCTCGTGAAGGTTGCTGGGCTCGAACGCCGAGTGACCCGCATCTGCCGAAATGTGCAAAGCGGCTTCCGGCCAGGCGCGATGCAGATCCCAGGCGCTCTTCATCGGACACACGACATCGTAACGGCCCTGAACGATGACCCCGGGAATGTCGCGGATGCGGCCCACTTCCTCGATCAGCTGATTGTCGGTGCGCAGGAAGCCGGCGTTGACGAAGTAGTGACACTCGATGCGCGCGAAAGCCGACGCATAGGCATCCTGGTCGAACTTTGCCACGTAGTCGGGATTCATGCGCAGGAAGCTCGTGGCGCCTTCCCAGATCGACCAGGCACGCGCGGCTCTCGCCAACTCGTCCGGATCCTCGCTGGTCAGGCGCGTGTAGTAGGCGCGCATCATGTCCGATCGCTCCCCTGGAGGGATCGGCTCTACGTAGTGCTCCCACAGATCCGGGTAGAGTGCCGCGGCACCGCCAGGATTCTGATAGAACCACTCCAGCTCCCAGCGCCGCAGCAGGAAAATGCCGCGCAGCACCAGCTCGGTGACGCGTTGCGGATGGGTCTCGGCGTACGCCAGCGCGAGCGTCGAGCCCCAGGAGCCGCCGAAAACCAGCCACTTCTCGATGCCCAGGTGCTCGCGCAGCCGCTCGATGTCCTCGACCAGATGCCAGGTGGTGTTGTCGATGAGGCTCGCATGCGGGCGGCTTTTGCCGCAGCCGCGTTGATCGAACAGCACGATGCGGTAGCGTTTCGGATCGAAGAAGCCCCGCATTCTCGGGTCGGTGCCCGCCCCGGGGCCGCCATGCAGGAAGACTGCCGGCTTACCGCGCGGGTTACCGCTCTCCTCGTAGTAGATCTCGTGCACCTCGGATACGCGCAGATGTCCGTGCCGGTGCGGCTTGAGCGCAGGGTAGAGCTGGAGGGGCTTTCTCGATCGCGAGGAGATTCGGCGCACCGGGCGCTTGGCAGCAGGCATCAGGGGCGCTCAGTACTGATAGAGCTCGATCTTCTCGGCGCGCAGCGCGTACGCCGCCGACCCCAGGTGGGTCGTCGTCGTTTGCAGGTGCAGCTTGCCGGTGATCCAGTAAGCGTCATAAGGGGACTGCAGCCTCGTGCTGCGCGCCATCCTGACATAGACGAGTTGGTTCGGCGGCGGCGGCGGAACGTGGATGCAGGCGCCGAAGTACGGTACGAGCAGGAACTCATCGACCACGTCGTCGCGGCGCGCAGCGAGCGGAATGATGAATCCCGGCAGGCGCACCGTGGCGCCCTCGAGAGACTTGTTGGCCTTGAAGTCCAGCACCTGCACGGCCGGCGGCCCGGCCTCGCCGCGGTAATCGTGCACCGGCGGTGGTGGCAGGGGGCTATAGCTCTTGCGCTCGCTGACCGGCAGCAACTGCTTCCAGTCGAGGTCGAGCACACGCGTCGCCGGGATGGCGAGCGCCGCGGTGCTGCTGTGCGGGCGGACTGCGGGGTCCGCGAGAACCGGCGGCGATGCGGCGAGGAGAGTGGCCAGCAGTGCCAGGCGAAGCGACATGATTGCCAGATCGTATCGCGACCGGCCCTGCGACCCAAAGCCGCGGATGTCTGTGGAATGCGACGAGCCGCACATTCGGCGATAATTCGCTCCCTAAGCAGGCTTCGCAGCCCGCCACGCGATAACGCGATAAAGAGTGCGCCTTGAAGCTGACCCCCGATTCGCTGCTGACCCACCTGCAACAGTCCCTGGCTCCGGCCTACCTGGTTTCGGGGGACGACCCGCTGTTGACCGGCGAGGCTGCGGATGCCATTCGGGCCAAGGCGAAGAGCGCCGGTTTCACCGAGCGGGACGTGCATTTCATGGAGCGCGGCGCGGACTGGAACGATGTGCGCGCATCGACCGGCACCTTGTCGCTCTTCGGGTCCCAGCGCCTGGTGGAGATCCGCCTCCCGAGCGGCAAGCCCGGCACGGCCGGCAACTCGACGCTCGCGGATCTGCTCGCGCGTGAGGACCGGGACAATCTGTTTTTGATTCTGACTCCACGGCTGGATCGCGACGCGCAGGCCGCCGACTGGGTGCGCACGATCGAGAGCCGGGGGGCCTGGGTGCAGGTGTGGCCGGTGGAGCCGGACCGCCTCGTCGGGTGGCTGCGAGCGCGCAGCCGCCGGATGAGGCTCGAAGTGAGCGACGATGCGCTCGAGCTGCTCGCGGAACGCACGGAAGGCAATCTGCTCGCTGCGAGCCAGGAGCTCGACAAGCTCAAATTGCTGGCCCCGGGTCGCCGGGCAGACACGGACACCGTGCTCGCAAGCGTCGCCGACAGCGCGCGCTTCGATGTCTTCCAGCTCGCAGAGGCCGTGCTTGCCGGCGATGCAGCGCGTGCGTTGCGCGTTCTGTCCGGATTGCGGGCAGAGGGGGTCGAGCCCACCCTGGCACTGTGGTCGCTCACCAAGGCTATCCGCGATATCTGGGGCGCCATTGCGTCACCGGGCGGCTTCAGGCCGCGAGCGTGGCAGCGGCAGGCCGCTGCGCTGGACAAGGGGATTCGCCGTGCGCCGCGGCTGTCTTTCGCGGCACTCGCGATGCGGGCGGCGCGCGCGGACCGTATGGTGAAGGGCCGTCTCAGCGGCAACGCCTGGGACGAGATCACGCTGCTGGCGACCGACATCTGTGCGATCCCCGCGGTCCCCGCGCCCCAAAGCATGCTCAAATAGGGCACCAGGGGGCAGCGGGAGCCTCGAGCCCTCTGTCCATTACCTCAGGCGGCGGTCATGCAACCCATCGGTCTCTTTGGCGGCGCTTTCGATCCCATTCATGTCGGACACCTGCGCACGGCATTCGAGCTCTGGCAGGAATTGCGCCTCGCCGAGGTCCGGTTCGTGCCGACGGGCAGCCCCCCACATCGGGTACAGCTGAATGCGCCTGCGGAGCTGCGCGTGGCCATGGTGAAGGCGGCCATTGCCGATCAGCCGGCCTTCGCCGTGGACGATCGCGAGGTCCGCCGCACCGGTATGTCGTACTCCGTCGACACGTTGACCGAACTGCGCGCCGAGCATCCCAATCGCTCTTTGTGCCTGCTGCTGGGCATGGATGCGTTCCTGGGCGTGCCTCACTGGCACCGGTGGCGCGAGCTGCTCGGGTTGGCGCATATCGTGGTTGCGCACCGGCCGGGCTGGAAGGCGCCCACCAGCGGTCCACTGGGAGAGGTCATGGTGGATCACGGCACGGGATCCATCCGGGAGTTGCACGAAAAGCCCTGTGGGCGCGTGTATGTGCACGCCGGGACGCAGCTCGAGATTTCCTCGACCGAGCTGCGCCAGCTGCTCGTTGCGGGGCGCGATCCGCTGTATCTGGTGCCGGACCGTGTCCGACAGATCATCCGCGAGACGAGGTGCTATGCTGGCGGCTGACCCGCCTGTCGGGTCCGGACCGGGAGGCACCTCTTAAGCACATGACCAAGCGTACACGTCCGCGCCGCTCCTCTGAGCGCGCTGTGCCGTCACCGGCCGCCTCTCTGCAGACAATCGTGACGGCGGCGCTCGATGACATGAAAGCGGTGAACGTGAAGGTGCTGGATGTGCGGGGTCTGACGGATATCGCCGATACCCTCATCATCGCCTCCGGCAACTCGGACAGACACGTTCGCTCCATCGCGGACCGGGTCGTCGAGAAGTGCAAGGCCGCCGGCTTCCGGCCTCTGGGCAAGGAAGGCGCGCGCGATGGCGAGTGGGTGCTCGTTGACCTGCAGGACATCGTGGTGCACGTGATGCTTCCGCGAGTGCGCGAGTTCTACAGTCTCGAGCGGCTCTGGGAATCCGATTCGGCCGAGGCGCACGTGGCTCCCGCCGCTCGCCGGCGGCGCACGTCGACCTGACGATTGCGCGTCCGCGTCCTGGCTGTCGGGTCTCGCATGCCGAGGTGGGTGCGCGAGGCCTACGAGGACTATGTCAGCCGCCTCGGATCCGGCCTGAAACTCACGCTCGTGGAGATCGAACCGGGATCCCGGAGCGGGGGGCGCGCTGCCGAGAGTGCGGTGCGGACCGAGAGCCAGCGGCTCCTGGCGGCAGTGCGCAAGGACGATTACGTCATCGCCCTCGATGAGCGCGGTACTGAGATGACGACTCGGGAACTTGCGGCCTGGCTCTCCTCACGGATGCAGGAGGGGCGTGACCTGGCATTCCTGATCGGCGGTCCGGACGGGCTGGCCCCTGAAGTGCTGGCCCGCGGTGATCTGCGGTGGTCGCTCTCCCGGCTCACCTTTCCTCATGCGCTCGTACGGGTGGTTCTTGCCGAACAGCTGTATCGTGCACATGGCGTGTTGACGAATCATCCGTATCATCGCGACTGATGCGTACGCTTCCGGAGCCCGTTCTCTGCCTTGCCTCCGTGTCGCCACGAAGGCAGGAGCTGCTGGCACAGATTGGCGTGCCCCACACGGTCGTGGGTGCGCACATCGACGAGAAAGCGTTTCGCGACGAGGGTGCTCGCGAATACGTCATTCGCATGGCACGCGAGAAGGCGCTGGCAGTGTGCAGCAGGGGTGAGAAGTTGCCCGTGCTGGCAGCCGATACCACCGTGGTGCTGGATGAGGTGATTTTCGGGAAGCCGACCGGCCGCGCCGATGGGTTGGCGATGCTCGCCAGGCTGTCGGGCCGCACCCACTCTGTGTTGACTGCCGTAGCCCTGGCGGTCGGCGATGACGTGTCCGTCAGTGTCAGCACCAGCGAAGTGCGCTTCCGTCCGCTGTCCGCCGAGGAGTGCGCCGCGTACTGGGAAACCGGGGAGCCACACGACAAGGCCGGCGGTTACGCAATCCAGGGACGGGGAGCCGTGTTCATCGAGTGGCTGAGCGGGAGCTACTCGGGTGTCATGGGCCTGCCGCTGTACGAGACCGCCGAGCTGTTGCGTGCCGCCGGCGTACCCTGTTGGTACGGAGCCTCGCGGTGACGATCGAGATTCTCGTCAACATCGCACCACGCGAGACCCGAGCCGCCATTCTCGAAAACGACGTCCTGCAGGAGATCTACGTCGAGCGGACCAGCCGCCGGGGGCTGGTGAGCAACGTGTACAAGGGCCGTGTGTCTCGAGTGCTGCCGGGTATGCAGGCTGCCTTCGTCGATATCGGGCTCGAGCGTACGGCGTTTCTGCACGCGGCTGACATCGCGAATGTACCTCCTCACGATGCCACAGTCGTATTGCCAGCTCCGCTGGCACCTGCGGAGGACATCCGGCGCCTCGTTAATCCCGGCGATGACATTCTCGTACAGGTCATCAAAGACCCGATCGGCACCAAGGGCGCTCGACTGACGACATTCGTAGCGCTGCCGTCGCGCTATCTCGTGTACATGCCACGTGGCGAAGGCATCGGTGTATCGGCACGCATTGATGACGAGGCGGAACGGCAGCGTTTGAAGGCCGCGGTTGCCGAGCTGGTGAGCGCGGAAGGTTCCGGCGGCTACATTCTGCGAACTGCGGCGCAGGGGGTGTCTATCGAAAGCCTGCGCGAGGACATGGCTTACCTGGACAAGCTCTGGCAACACGTCCGCTTGCGTGCGGTAGAGGCGCAACCCGGGACGATCGTCCACGAAGACCTTCCGCTGGCCCTTCGAGTCTTGCGTGACGAGCTGTCCCGCGGTGTGAGCCGTGTCCTGGTCGATTCAACTCGTGAGCATGCCGACATGCTGGAGTTCGCCGCGGCTTTCATGCCTGACGCCGCGACTCGCATCGAGCTCTATCAGGGGCCGCGCCCGATTTTCGACCTGCACGGTATCGAGGAGGAGATCGGCAAGGCGCTCGATCGCAAAGTCACCCTGAAGTCCGGTGGGCACCTGGTCATCGATCAGACCGAGTCGATGACGACCATCGACGTGAACACGGGAGCCTACGTCGGACACCGCAATCTCGAGGAGACGATTTTCCGCACCAACCTCGAGGCCGCTGTCACGATTGCGCGCCAGCTGCGCCTGCGCAATCTCGGCGGCATCATCATCATCGATTTCATCGACATGCACGATGAGCCGCACCGGCGGCAGGTGCTCGCGGCGCTCGAGCGTGCTCTCAATGGCGACCGCGCGCAGACGCATATCGTGAGCCTGTCGCCGCTCGGACTGGTTGAGATGACGCGCAAGCGCACGCGCGAGAGCCTGGAACATCTGCTCTGCGAGCCCTGTCCAAGCTGCGAGGGACGCGGCTTCGTGAAGACGCCCGAGACCGTGTGCAACGAGATATTTCGGGAGATTGTGCGACAAAGCCGGCAGTTCGCCAGCCGCGAGCTGCTGATACTCGCCCATCAGGACGTGGTCGAGCGTCTTCTCGACGAAGAGTCCGCCACGATGGCCGAGCTCGAGGCGCAGGTAGGTCGGCCCGTCCGACTGCAGGTGGAAGCGCTCTACGGAGTCGATCAGTACGATGTGGTGCTCGTCTAACGAGCCGGGTCCGGCAGTACGGCGTGGTGGTTGGGCGCGAGTCACCCTGATCGGGCTGTGTTCGGCGGCGGCCCTGCTCATCGTCGTCGTTCTTGCCTACCAGCTCGCTCTGGCGCGCGTGCCGGAGCACCGGGCGACGCTCGAGCGGTTGCTCCATTCTCAGACGGGCCTCGACGTGCGCTTCAGCCAGCTTGGCGTGCGCTGGGGCTGGTATGGACCGGAGGCTGTTTTCCGCAACGTCGAGCTCGGCGAGCCCCGGCAGGTGCTGTTGCGGGCTCCTGAGCTGACGGTCGCCTTCGACGCCTGGCGCACGATGCGCAGCGGCCATCTGGAAGCGGGGCGCATCTCACTCGTCGCCCCGGACATCGACCTGCAGCGAGTGGGCCCGGAGGCGGCCGCGAGGCAGACGACCAGAGCCGGCACTCGCGCGGGCGCCGCTGCCGCGGTCGCGACCACCGCAGCAACCGCCGCGGGAGCGGCGCAGGGTGCTTCCGCGGCGATCGCGCGCTCGGCTACAGCGCCCGCCTTGGAGCGCGCGCGACTGCTGCAGCGCTGGCGCGACGGCCGCATCGACATCGAAGGGGGCACGCTGCGGCTCCCGGACCCGGGGGGGTCTGCCGAGCCGCTTCTCCTACAGATCCGCCGTGCTTCGGTGCGGCGCTCGGGCGATGAGTGGAACGTGTTCGGGCTGGTGTTCCTGCCGGAACGGCTTGGGCGCACCGCCCGCATCGTCATGCGGCTCGCAGGCAGCCTGGATCGGCCTGATACCTGGTCAGGATCGCTACGGTTCGAGGGCGGCCGCCTGGCGTTTGCGGGCTGGCATGAGCTCGCCGATCTGGCGCCCGAGCTGGCACGGTATGTGCCCGTCGCAGGCGGTGGCGACGTGAGCGTCGATGCGGACTTCAATCACGGTCAACTCGAAAAGGCGCAGGGGAGCCTCGACACGGGTGGGGTCGTGCTCGGCGCGCCAGTGGCCGCTGCGGATCGCAAGCTGGATCTGGATCGACTGAGCGGGCGGTGGTGGCTGACACGCCATCCCTCCTACTGGCGGCTGCACGTTGATGAGCTGCAGTTGGGTGCGCCGCAGGGCAAGTCTGGTCGCGCTGTGTTGACAGCCGATGTCGGTGACGGATGGACGCAGGGCAAGCTCGAAGGAGCGCCGCTGCATGCGCTCGCGGCACTGGGCCTGTGGCTGACGCCGGATCTCGATCTCGCCGGCGTCGACCTTGGAGGCACTGCGCGCGAGGTCAGCTTCAATTGGGACGACCATCGCGAGCCCGGCGGGAGATTGCGGGCCTCGGCCCGCCTCGCAGATGTCTCCATTGCCAGCCCCTCCAGTGCCAGTCCCTCCCGCGGGTTCGTGCTCACGGGCATGACGGCGCGAGTCTCGGGTAGCGAGGACGAGATCGAGGCCGCCCTGCAATCCGAGTCCGCCGTTCTGCAGCTGGCGGGCACTCCTCAACATCCACTCCAGGGAGTACGCGTCGCCTCACGGCTGCGAATGACGCGCATACCCGCAGGCTGGCGCATAGCTACTGAACGAATGGATCTGCGCCACGAGGCCACCAGACTGGAGCTCGCCGGAACGTTGACGGGCGGTGCTCGCTCGCAACCGGAACTGCTGGTGCGAGGCAAGCTGACTGCCGCTGACGTGTCGCTGCTGCGGGCGGCTCTGGGGCCTGCCGCATCGAGCGTGTTGGGCAACGTGTCGGTGACCGCTGGCCAGGTCGAACGCGCCGAGTTCGATATCCGTGGGCCGGTCGACGCGCGCGCGCTGCCCTACGGGGGCGAGGACGGAACATTTGCAGGTGCGCTCACGCTGCGAGACGCCTCCATATCCGGGGATCAACGCTGGCCCGATGCGACGGGTGTGCACGCCCATCTTCAGTGGCGCGGGTCGTTGATCAGAGCCCAGGTGGATGCTGGCCAGGCCGGACCCTTCCAACTCGTGAACGCGACTGCGCAATGGCGCTCGATGGGTGCGGGCGGCATGCAGGCAACGGGGCAGGTGACGAGTCGCCTGGAGGAGGCGAGCGCCTGGCTGCAATCGCACCCGCAGTTCGACACCTACGCGCCGCGCGTGCAGAGCATTGGCCTACAAGGCAATGCGCGGCTGGATTTCAACATCACCGTGCCGGCCGATGGCACTCCGAGGGCGCGTGTCGTCGCGTCGCTGGAGGGGGCGCAGTTGAACTGGGCTTCAGGTGCGGTCCCGATCGAGAACCTGACCGGCGCACTGGCCTTTGACGGAGGGCGTCTGCAGCGCTCGACGCTCACGGGCACGTGGCTCGGCGGTCCGGTGACGCTCAGGTTCGATGAGCGGCAAGACCGCGGACAGGCAGTCCTCGCGATGCAGGCGCGTGGCAGCATGGCCGCACAGCAGCTCGCAGCTCTTGCCGCCATCGATCCGCACGGCCGGCTCGCCGGTAGCGCCGACTGGACCGGGGATCTCACATTCTCCCCCGCGATTGGAGCGCAGCCGGCCCGGTGGCGAGTGCGCGCAGACTCCAGTCTGGTCGGGGTGGAGAGTGAACTACCCGAGCCCCTCCAGAAGCCGGCGGAAGGCGCGCTCCCGCTTCACCTGGAGCTCTCAGGGACCGAGTCCGCAGCGCAACTGCGAGTGAGCCTCGCAGACCGCCTGAGAAGCGTTCTCGCGCTCGAGCGCTCCGATTCCGGCTGGCGGGTGGAACGCGGGAACCTGACGTTTGGATCGGGCTCTCCGGCGCTGCCCGCGGACCCCGTGGTTCTCATTCAGGGGCGCGTCAATCGCCTCGATCTGCCGTCCTATCTCGCCTTGTGGCAACAGGCGCGCCTGGATCCGCGAGCGCCGCACTTTGAGGCGCAACTCGTTGCTGGTGAGATGGTGGCGGCGGGCCGCAGCTATCCCGAGGTCACCCTGGTTGGCGAGCGCACCGACTCCGGTGTGGATTTGAAGCTCGACTCCAACTCGCTGGCCGGGGTCGCTCACTGGCCCACGGCGGAGTCGTCCATGGCAGGGAGCGGCGCGGCTGAGCTGCACCTGACACATCTGAGCGTCCCTGAGCCGAGCACGCAAGAGGAGCCGGGCAACCTGGGAGCTGTCCTGGGCGCGGTGGGAGGCACCGCCCGGATCTCCGTGGACGATCTCACCTGGGAGGGCAGGCGCATTGGGCACGTCACCGCAACACTGGTGGCGCACGACGGCCTGGACCTTGATGACGTGCGCATTTCCGGGAGCACGCACGATGGGACTGGGTCACTGCGGTGCCAACGCTCAATGAGCACCTGCCGCGCCCAATTCACACTGGAGAGCAGCGATGCCGCCGCGACCCTTGCGGATCTCGGCTTTCGCCCCGATCTCGCCGCTACGCAGGCTGCTCTGAGCGGTGACCTGCAATGGCTGCCTGAGTCGCAGAGGCCGTGGCCAGCGACCCTCACGGGACGCCTGAGCCTCAAGCTCGCCGACGGCCAGACGCTGGCAGGCGATTCGGGCGAGGGCACCCCGTTCGCCCTGCTGTCCGTGCCGGCTCTGGTGGCTGCCATGAGACCCCTGCAGAGCGGCAAGACGGCCGCGCAGGACTTGAAGTTCACCCAGCTGGACGCCGATTTCGAGCTGGCCGACGGTGAGGCCTCCACGTCCAACCTGCATTTCGATGGCGACGCGGAGATACTGATGCGGGGCCGGACGGGGCTGCTGGCACAGGACTATGACCAGGAGGTGTGGGTTTTGAAGGGCGAGGAGCGTTTGCCTGCCGCCGTGCGCCGTTTCGCGCCGAGTCCGCGCGTCGCCGCGGCCTGGTTGACGCTTCGCGACCTGTTTGCGGCGACCGGTGAAGCGCGCCCGCGCGCGCTATTGCATCTGCAGGGTTCTTGGGATGATCCCGTCGTCGTGTCGAATGCTGAGTGATCGAAATGCTGAGTGATCGATGAAAGTCGCCGCTATTCAGATGACCTCGGGAGCGGACGTGCCCGCCAACCTCGAGCAGGCGCGTAGCTCGCTGGAAGAAGCGGCGCGGCTCGGGGCGCGGCTGGCCGTGCTTCCTGAGAACTTCGCATTCATGGGTCTGGCCGACGCTGACAAGCGCGCCGTGGCAGAAGCCGAGGGCTCGGGCCCCATGCAGGACTTTCTATCGCAGACCGCGGCGCGTCTGAACCTATGGATCGTGGGTGGCACCATCCCATTGCGGGCGGGCCCCGACGGTCGCGTTGCAGCGGCATGCCTCGTGTACCGAGCTGACGGCGGCCGGGCCGCGCGGTACGACAAAATCCATTTGTTCGATGTCGACATTCCGGCACGCAAGGAGAGCTGCCGCGAATCCGCTCACGTCGCCCCGGGGGCGCAACCGGCCATCGTGGACAGCCCCGTTGGACGCTTGGGTTTGTCCGTGTGCTACGACATCCGCTTTCCCGAGCTGTTTCGCTCCCTGAGCAGCTCCGGCGCGCAGATACTTACGATTCCGTCCGCGTTCACTGCGCCCACGGGACGAGCGCATTGGGAGACGCTGCTGCGCGCTCGCGCGATCGAAAATCTCTGTTACGTGATTGCGCCGGCACAGTCGGGGTTCCATGCCAACGGGCGCGAGACTTACGGCGACAGCATGATCGTGGACTATTGGGGCCGGATCTTGCGGCGCCTCCCCCGGGGAACCGGATGCGTCGTGGCGGAGCTGGATCTGGCAGCACAGGCCGAGGTTCGCGAGACTTTCCCGGCGCTACGGCATCGCATATTCGCGGACACCACCGCGCCACCGAATGAGAGAGGCCTTCGATGATAGATGTTGCATCGGCTACGGACCCGCTGGGCGTCGCTCGCGAGCTCATCCTGCGCCCGAGCGGCCTCGATGACAGCCGACTCGACAGGATCTTCGGCGAGGTGCTGCAGCATTCGGTGGACTTTGCCGATCTGTACTTCCAGCTCGCGCGCCAGGAGGCCTGGTCGCTCGAGGACGGCATCGTCAAGGATGGCAGCGCCAGCATCGAACAGGGCGTCGGTGTGCGGGCACTGGCGGGAGAGAAGACTGGATTTGCCTACTCGGACGAAATCGTGCTGCCGGCCCTGGAAGAGGCTTCGCGCGCCGCCCGCGCAATTGCGGCGCACGGCAACGAGCGGCGCGTCAGCGCATGGCAGGCCAAGGCGGGACACCGGCTCTATCTGCCTGCAGATCCGCTCAGCACACTGACAGACCAGCAGAAGGTTGCCTGGCTCGAACGCGTCGACCGCGAGACGCGGCGCCTGGATCCGCGCATTGTCCAGGTCACGGCCGGTGTCACCGCGGTGCATGAGGTGATTCTCATCGCCACCAGTGAAGGACAACTGTCGGCCGATGTGCGGCCGCTGGTGCGCTTCAACGTATCCGTGCTCGTGGAGCAGGATGGCCGCCGGGAGCAGGGCTATGCGGGCTCCGGAGGCCGCTTCTCGCTGGAAGATCTGGTCGCGGGAGACAAGCCTCTGGCGCTCGGGCGCGAGGCGGCGCGCCAGGCACTGGTGAATCTCGAAGCGAAGCCCGCACCGGCCGGATCGATGACCGTGGTGTTGGGACCGGGCTGGCCGGGAATCCTGCTGCACGAGGCGATCGGCCACGGTCTGGAGGGAGATTTCAACCGCAAGGGAACTTCGGCGTTCGCGAATCGGATCGGTGAGCGAGTGGCGGCACCGGAGTGTACCGTCGTCGATGACGGAACCCTCTCGCGGCGCCGAGGCTCGCTGAACGTCGACGACGAGGGCACGCCGACCGAGTGCACCCCGCTGATCGAGGATGGCGTGCTGCGCGGGTACATGCAGGACAAGCTCAATGCGCGTCTGATGGGCACGCGGCCGACCGGCAACGGCCGGCGCGAGTCTTTCGCCCACGTGACGCTTCCGCGCATGACCAATACGTACATGCGCCCGGGTCCGCATGCTCCCGAAGAGATCATTCGTTCCGTCGAGCGCGGGATCTATGCCGTCAATTTCGGTGGCGGCCAGGTGGACATCACTTCCGGCAAGTTCGTGTTCTCCGCCAGCGAGGCGTACGAGATCCGCAATGGCAAGCTCGGTGCGCCTCTGAAAGGAGCCACCCTCATCGGCAACGGGCCCGACGTGCTGACGCGCGTGAGCATGGTGGGGAAT
>CAZLYG010000085.1:0-13944 GCA_964563075.1 uncultured Steroidobacteraceae bacterium
CAGCAGCAGCACGAACGCCGGCAGCGAAGACAGCAGGATGCCCAGCACCGCGAGTCGCCGGCCGTTCACCGACTGGAACAGGTTGCCGAACGTCACCCGGACGATCGAGGCCGCCAGCACCGGCACGGCCACCAGAAATCCCCCTTGTGTCGGCGTCAGGGAGATCTGCTTGGAGATGAACTGAGCCAGCGGGCCGAACATCACCAACGTGGTGAAGCCCGTATCTAAATACAGAAAACACGCCAGCAGCGCTTTCCAGTTGCCGCTGCGCAGTGAGGCGATCAGGTTGTTCATGCGGGTTTCCTTCGAGCGGGAATGACTCACCAGATATAGTCGAGCTCGACCCACACCTTGCGGGTCGTGGTCGCGAACTTGTCGGCGGCGTAGTCGGCGAACTTCACCAGTCCCATGAAGCGTCGCCACTTGCCCTGCAGTTGCAGATCGATCTCGGATCCGTAGTGCTGGCCGAGCCGGGCGGCACTGAAGTCATCGTAGGTCGCAGTCACGCCCAGACTGTCGAGGCCCGCGATCGCGCGGCTGAGCATTCCGAGCGTCACGTACTCGCGCTTCAGCCCGTTGACGGGAGTGGTGAGGAACTTGTCGTCCCAGCCGTCCCAGCGGTGATACGTTGCCAGCGGCGTCGCAAATCCCTTCACGCCGTTGCTGCCGAGCACCTCTACGCCGCCTCCCACGCTGTATTGCCGGAAGGTGCCGGTGACCTCCCCGATGTAGTAGTCGTCGCGGTAGCGCAGCGGATTCTGCGAATAGTCGTGCTGCTGAGCGAACGAGAAGTCGTACGCGACCTGCAGCGGCCCCGCGGGTTTCTCTCCCCCCAGGCGCAGACCGACCGTCTGCGACGAATCCGTTCTGGCCTGATCGAAGGACAGCAGGTAATCGAATGCCGTGAGCCTGCCGAGGGGCGTGTCGTAGCCGAGATTCACGAGGTAGCTGCTGCCGGTATAGCGGCCCACCGGAGAATCCGGTCCGAACACCCGGTTGACGCGATTGAGGTAAGTCAGATCGACGCTCAGACCGGGGATGCTGTTGTTGACGATGCGCGCGGAGTCGAACGTCTGCTCGTTCTGGCGCCAGCCGGAATTGCCCACGAAGCGCTGATCGTCCAGGTTGATCCTCTGCCGCCCAACGCTCACGGTGGTTCCCGGCAGCGACGTGTTGGTCAGCTGCAGGCGATTGAGTCCGTAGTACTCCGGATCCGCGACGGTCGGATAGGCGGTCTTGCCGTTGACGGTGCTGTTGTAGCTCGTCTGCCACGGCCACATCAGACCGGCCTCGGCCAGGAGAGTGGTATCGGCGAGCGCGCCCGTCTGGAATCCGAGGCGGCTGCGCAGCGTCACGGCATCCGCCTGCTTGCTGAGCCCGGTCTGGTCCACGGTTTCCGAGCGCAGGCGGATGTCAATCAGCGGCCGGGTATCCTCGAGCGCGGCCGTCAGCGGGTCCGACGCATCGGCGCGGCCGACGCACGGACTGAGCGCGGCCCACAGCGCAAGACTCATCCAGGGCAATGCCCGTTTACTCTTGATGTTCATCGTTTGATGCTGACCTTCCAAAAAAAATGCCGCCGACGGCGCCGACATCGCCATTGCGACATCGGTTCCAGTCGGCGGCATCGCCGGCGAGCCCGCTCTCGGACTCGCGTGTTGCAAAGCAGGATGCAACGGCCGTGCCACGGGTGAACGGGCCCTTCCCGCCGGCCGATGGCACTCAACTGCCCGAAAAACGGGCGAATCCAGGGGACGGCTGCACGAAGTTCGGGCAGCCCGGGTGTCTAAGTGAGATCGCTGGCCGCGAAAGTGAGGCCATCGAAGAAATGGTCGACCTGTACGTCGGAGGTGGGAATGTCAGTGGCGAGCTGACCCAGCGCAGCGCGATACAGATCCGGGCGGTAGGTGGCGCGGGCGGCCGCGACGTGCTCGGCTGAGAATTCGATCTGTCGCCATCGCACCATCTGCGAGTAGTACCACAGAGCGTGACTCACCCAGGGAAAAGTCGCGGCGCCGGCGGCCGGGACGTAGAAGTCAGGTATGAGTGCCGCCTGTGAGCCCTGGCGCAGGACCAGAGTGTTCTGCAGCCCTCTTCGCAACAGCTCGGTGGGGGCACCCACATAACGGGGCTGAGCGAGCAACTGAGCGAGATCCGCGTGATTCTCCGGCCGTTCGCACCACTGCGAAGCGCGATATAACGCGCGCAGAAGCGCAGCCAGCTGCACGGGATGGCGTTGCGCCCACTCCGGCCGGCACCCGAGCACCTTTTCGGGGCTCATCGGCCAGATGGCAGTCGTCGTGGTCACGATGACGCCTGCTCCGGCGTTGACGGCGACACTGTTCCAGGGCTCCCCGACGCAGAAACCGTCGATCTGACCAGCGCGCAGAGCGTCCACGAGAAACGGCGGATGGATCACGACGAGCCGAACGTCGCGGCTCGGATCGATTCCCGAAGCCGCCAGCCAATAGCGCAGCTCGTAATTGTGGCAGGAGAAGGGGTACACCATCCCGAAGGTCAACGGCTCCAGACGCGCGCTGTTACGAACCTCGACCACCCGCCTCAGCGCTGCACCCTGCACCCGCGGGTGCCCCCCGGGAAGCGCGCCAGCGAGCTCCATCTGATCCCAGAGTCGAGGCGCTACGGTAATTGCATTGCCGCCGCGACCCAGAGCGAACGGTGCGATGACGGGAACCTTGACGTGGCCGATGCCCAGCGTGGAGGCCACGGACATCGGTCCGAGCATGTGCGCTGCATCGAAGTGACCGATGATGAGTCGATCCCGGATATTGGCCCAGGAGGTCTCCCGCACCAGCGCGAGCTCGATTTCCTCCTGTGCCGCAAAGCCGCGTTCGGCGGCTACCACCAGACTGGCGCAATCCAGCAGCGGAATGAAACCGAGAATGATCTTCATTTCAACAGTCTCGCTGCGGTGATGACGCTCTGAGCGACTTCGGCCACGCGCCGGTTCTCGTTCATCGCCGCCTTGCGCAACAGTCCATACGCGGCTTCCTCCGTGAGCCCCCGCTCCTTCATCAGGATGCCCTTGGCACGCTCGATCAACTTGCGTTCCTCCAGCTCCTGGCGTGCGCGCTCGAGCTCATCGTGCAGCTGGCTGAACGCCTGGAAGCGGCTCACGGCCATGTCGAGAATCGCCTTGACCCGCTCCTTGCGCAGGCCATCGACGATGTAGGCGCTGACGCCGGCTTCCACGGCCTCCTTGATGGTCTGTGTATCCGATCGGTCCACGAACATGGCAATCGGCCGGCGCACGCAGCGCGACACCTGGAACATCTGCTCCAGGACATCGCGATTGGGATTTTCCAGGTCGATGAAAATCACCTCGGGATCCTCATCGACGATGCGCCTCAGCAGGTTGGCCATGTCACGCACCACCGTGACATTCAGGTAGCCCGCTTCCCGCAGCCCTTCCTCGAGAATTGAGGCCCGCGTCACATTCTGGTCGATGAGCAGAATTCGCAGCGAGGCTTCGCTCATCCGCAGCCTGCGCCCCCAATGTCCAATCGCATCCAGGACGAGCGTTTGCAATGGCTATGCCATCGCGCGCACAGCAGCGGCGGACATAACCGCGGCCCTGCGATGCACGCATTCCGTGCAGCGGCGCGCGGTTGCGCTCCGAAAGTGATCAAAATCCCAGCCCTCCGGCCGCGAGCTCCGCACTAAGTCGTTGGTAAACAGGCTGCACGCCGCGGAGCGCTGCATGGCACGCCGGTTGCAAACATCCTTTCTCGAAAGGACCCAATAGTGGGTTCGCTTCCAGGCAACGCCGCCGTCTTCGAGGTACGCGCTCGAGCGCGCAACTCGAGCCGTGCGGCGTTTTTTTTGGCTGCGGGACCAGCAATGAACGCACGCTGCAGACTTCTGGTGATTGGCAATGGCATGGTCGGCCAGCGATTCCTCGAGTCGCTGCCGGCGGATGCACCTTGTTCCGTGACCGTGCTCGGGGAAGAGCCGCGGCCTGCGTACGATCGTGTGCAGCTCTCGTCTTATTTTTCCGGCAAGACCGCGGACGAGCTCTCGCTCGTGGATAGCGGGTTTTTTGCGAAGAACGGCATTGCGCTGAACCTGTCCGAGCGCGCCGTTGCGATCGATCGGGAGCTACGTCGCGTGCGTACCTCCGGCGGCAGGGATCTCGACTACGATATCCTGGTCCTGGCCACGGGATCGTATCCGTTCGTACCACCGGTTCCGGGCCGCGACCGCCCGCACTGTCATGTCTATCGCACTATCGAAGATCTCGACGCAATCCGCGCCAGCGCAAAGGACGCACGTGCTGGGGCCGTGATCGGTGGAGGTCTGCTGGGCCTCGAAGCAGCCAAGGCGCTGCGCGATCTCGGGCTCGAGACTCACGTAGTCGAGTTCGCACCGCGCCTGATGGCGCTGCAGGTCGATGATGGCGGGGGCAGCATGCTGCGCCGGAAGATCGAGGCGCTCGGTGTCCACGTTCACACAGGCAAGAACACCAGGGAAATCGCCGCAGGGACCGATTCGCGCCAGCGCATGAGCTTCGCCGATGGCAGCACGCTCGAAGTCGATGTGATCGTGTTCTCCGCTGGAATCCGGCCGCGCGATGAGCTCGCGCGCGCTGCAGGTCTGTCGCTGGGCGAGCGTGGCGGAATCGTCATCGATGACGCCTGCCGCACTTCCGATCCGAGCATCTATGCCATAGGCGAGTGCGCTTTGTGGCGTGGCAGGATCTTCGGGCTCGTGGCTCCCGGATATCAAATGGCCCAGGTGGCTGCCGCACGCATTGCCGCCGTCCTGGGGACGCCTCAATCTACGGCGGGTCAGCCGGAGGCGCTCTTCAGCGGTGCCGACATGAGCACCAAGCTCAAACTTCTCGGCGTCGATGTCGCCTCTATCGGAGACGCGCACGCCGCCTCACCCGGCGCCCGCACATATTCCTTCATTGACGAGCGTCGCCAGGTGTACAAAAAGCTCGTGGTGAACGAGGACGGCTCGCGCGTGCTGGGGGGAGTGCTGGTCGGCAACACGGACGACTACGGCAGCTGGCTGCAGACGATGTTGAACGGTCTGCCATTGCCGGAGCACCCGGAAGATCTCATCCTGCCGCAGCGTGGCGACGCCCCCGCAGCGCACGGCACCACGGCTCTGCCGGCAAGCGCTCAGATCTGTTCCTGCAATAACGTCAGCAAGGGTGCGATCTGCGCGGCCGTCGAGGCGGGGTGCACAACTATTGGCGCGCTGAAGAAGCACACTCGTGCGGCCAGCTCCTGCGGAGGCTGCGCACCGCTGGTCACGCAGATCCTGAAGGCCGAGCTCAAACGCAAGGGCCTCACGGTCGATAATCATCTGTGTGAGCACTTCCCCTACTCCCGGCAGCAGCTGTTCTCGCTGATCCGCGTGGGTGGCCTGCGCACTTTCGAATCAACGCTCGACAAACATGGGCGCGGGCTCGGCTGCGACATCTGCAAGCCCGCGATCGGCTCGATCCTGGCCTCCTGCTGGAATGAGTTCGTGCTCGCCGGTGAGCGCGCTTCGCTGCAGGACACCAATGACTACTTCCTCGCGAACATGCAGAAGGACGGCACGTACTCGGTCGTGCCGCGCGTTCCGGGAGGTGAGATCACGGCGCAGAAACTGATCGTCCTCGGGCAGGTTGCGCAGAAATATGGGCTCTATACCAAGATCACCGGTGGCCAGCGCATCGATCTGTTCGGCGCCCGTGTACACCAGCTGCCACAGATCTGGGCGGATCTGATCGCCGCCGGGTTCGAGTCCGGGCATGCCTATGGCAAGGCGATGCGCACTGTGAAGTCCTGCGTCGGCTCCACATGGTGCCGCTACGGCGTGCAGGACAGCGTCGGGCTGGCCATCGAGATCGAGAACCGCTATCGCGGCCTGCGCGCCCCTCACAAAATCAAGCTCGCCGTATCGGGATGCACCCGCGAATGCGCGGAAGCTCAGGGCAAGGACGTGGGCGTCATTGCCACGGAGAAGGGCTGGAATCTCTACGTCTGTGGCAACGGCGGCATGAAGCCGCGTCATGCGGAGCTGCTGGCGGCCGATCTGGATAAGCAGACGCTGATCCGCTACATCGACCGCTTTCTGATGTTCTACATCCGCACGGCCGACCGCCTGCAGCGCACCTCCACGTGGCGCGACAACCTGGAGGGCGGGCTGGAGTACCTGCAGCAGGTGGTCTGCGAGGACAAGCTGGGAATCGCGGCGGAGCTGGAGGCCGACATGGCCCGCATCGTTGCAACCTACGAGTGCGAGTGGAAGAAGGCCGTGGAGGACCCCGTGACGTTGCGGCGCTTCCGCCACTTCGTCAACAGCGACGCCGAGGATAGCAACGTCGTGTTCGTGCAGGAACGCGGCCAGATCAGGCCGGCAACGCGTGACGAACGTCGTAAGCGCACCGGAGCAGTGGTATGAGCTGGAGCTCCATCTGCGAGCTCGAGGAAGTCCTGCCGGACACGGGTGTCTGCGCGCTGCTGCACGGGCGGCAGATCGCCATCTTCCGTTGCGGCGACTCGATCTTCGCGCTCGATAACCACGATCCGGCAAGCGATGCGAACGTGCTCTCGCGCGGAATCGTCGGCGATGTGAAGGGTGAGCGCGTCGTTGCCTCACCTCTATACAAGCATCACTACAGCCTCAGCACGGGCCGCTGCATCGAGGACTCCGCACACTCGGTGAACGTCTACCCCGCGCGGGTCATGGACGGCCGCATCTGGGTCAACGCAACGCCGCAGGCCGCCCGGTCACGCCGTCGGCTGGTCGTCGTGGGCAACGGCATGGCCGGCATGCGCACGGTGGAGGAGCTGCTGAAGCTTTCTCCGGAAGGGTACGACATCACCGTGTTCGGAGCCGAGCCGCACGTCAATTACAACAGGATCCTGCTCTCGCCGCTGCTCGTCGAAGAAATCATCCTGCATCCGGAGGAATGGTACGCACAGCACGGAGTGACCCTGCACATGGGTGATCCAGTCGTGCGCATCGACCGCCGTCAGCGCCTCGTGCGCTCGCGCGCTGGTATAGAGTCCCCTTACGACCGCCTGTTGATTGCGACCGGATCGAATCCGGTCATTCTGCCGGTCCCTGGTGCAAACCTGCACGGTGTCGTCACCTTCCGCGACCTCGCCGACGTCGAAGCGATGCTCGAGGCAGCGCGGTGCTACCGCAAAGCGGTGGTGATCGGCGGCGGACTGCTCGGTCTCGAAGCCGCGAATGCTCTCGTGCAACGTGGGATGGACGTGACCGTCGTACACCTGTTCGCAAGCCTGATGGAGCGACAGTTGGATGTTGCCGCTGCGGCGCTGTTGCGGGCTTCCCTGGAGACGCGCGGCCTGAAGTTCCACATGCCGGCCAAGACGACGGCCATTCTCGGTGAGCGGCGCGTGACCGGAGTGAGCTTCGACGACGGAGCGCAACTGGATGCCGATCTGGTGGTCATGGCTGCAGGCGTGCGCCCCAACGTCGAGCTCGCAAGCCAGGCGGGACTGCGCTGCGAACGAGGGGTCCTCGTCGACGACACGCTCCAGACCTTCGACCCGAGCATCTACGCCGTCGGCGAGTGCGTGCAGCATCGCAAGAATACGTTCGGGCTCGTGGCGCCCCTGTGGGAGCAGGCACGCGTGTGCGCTGCACATCTGGCCGAAGTCGGTGTATCCCGCTATCGCGGCACGCTCACTGCCACCCAACTCAAGGTGACGGGAATCGACGTCTACTCGGCGGGGGAGTTTGCCGATACCGACGGCGCCGAGGCGTTGGTGCTGCGCGACCCGCGGCGCGGGATATACAAGCGGCTCGTCATCCGCGACAACAGGCTCAGGGGAGCGATCCTCTACGGCGATGCGAGCGACGGCGCCTGGTACTTCGACTTGATCACCTCGGGGACGGACGTGACCGCGATGCGCGACAGCCTCCTGTTCGGGCCAGCGCTGACCGAGGAAGCCGCCAGCTGATGGACGCCGGGGCGGCCGAGACTCGCACCACCTGCCCCTATTGCGGGGTGGGCTGCGGGCTGCGCGTTCAGTCCACACCCGACTCCGTAAAAATCACAGGCGATCTTGAGCACCCGGCCAATTTCGGGCGCCTGTGCTCGAAAGGGTCCGCACTGGGGGAAACCCTCTCCCTGGAAGGAAGGCTGCTGCACCCGCAGATCGGCGGCAAACGCGCGAGCTGGGACGACGCTCTGGAGCACGTCGCATCGAGCCTCGGGCGCATCATCGAGCAGCACGGCCCCGAGTCGGTCGCGCTGTACGTCTCCGGCCAGCTCCTGACCGAGGATTACTATGTCGCCAACAAGCTGATGAAGGGCTATGTCGGCGCCGCCAACATCGATACCAACTCGCGGTTGTGCATGGCCTCGGCGGTCGCCGGGCACAAGCGCGCCTTCGGCGGCGACCTCGTGCCCGGGTGCTACGAGGATCTCGAGCAGGCCGACCTCATCGTGCTCGTCGGCTCGAACACCGCCTGGTGCCACCCGGTGGTGTTTCAGCGCATCATGCGCGCCAGGCAGCAGCGCCCGGAGCTGAAGCTGGTGGTCATCGATCCGCGCCGCACCCCGACCTGCGAAGTCGCGGACCTGCACCTGCCGATCGCTTCGGGCACGGACGTCTCGCTCTTCAACGGTCTGCTCGTCTACCTGTACCAGCACGGTGTCATCGACTCCGATTTCGTCGCTGAGCACACCTCCGGACTCGAGGCCGCACTGTCGGCAGCCACAAGCTCTGCGGGCCAGCTGTCGCAGGTCGCGCAGCAGTGCGGGATCGATACGGCGCGCCTCACCGAGTTCTACGAGCTGTTCGCTGCAACCGGGCGAGTCGTGACGGCGTTCTCGCAGGGGGTCAATCAGTCCTCCGCCGGCACGGACAAAGTGAACAGCATCATCAACTGCCATCTGCTGTGTGGCCGCATCGGCAAGCCGGGCATGGGGCCGTTCTCGCTCACCGGCCAGCCCAATGCGATGGGCGGACGCGAAGTCGGCGGCATGGCCAACATGCTCGCCGCGCACATGGAGCTCGGCAATCCCGAGCACCGCAGGCTCGTGCAGCAGTTCTGGAACAGTCCGCGACTGGCCGCGACGGTGGGACTGAAAGCCGTCGAGCTGTTCGAAGCCATGCACGCCGGCCGCATCAAGGCTGTGTGGATCATGGCGACCAACCCAATCGTCAGTCTCCCCGATGCTGACCGCGCCCGGGAGGCCCTCGAGCGGTGCGAGCTGGTCGTTGTCTCTGATTGCGTGGCGGCCACCGATACGACAGCGCTGGCGCATGTACTGCTGCCAGCCGCCGCCTGGGGCGAGAAGGACGGCACGGTCACCAACTCCGAGCGACGCATTTCCCGGCAGCGCGCATTCCTGCCGCTTCCCGGTGAAGCCAGGCCGGACTGGTGGATCGTGAGCGAAGTGGCCAGGCGCATGGGCTTTGGAGGCTTCGGGTATAGCTCGGCGCGCGAGATCTTCGAGGAGCATGCGCAACTGTCCGGGCTCGGGAACTCCGGGACGCGGGGATTCGACATCAGCGCTCTGGCAGATCTCGGACCAGAAGGGTACGAGCGGCTGGAACCCGTGCAGTGGCCGATACGGGAGAGCGTGCACCGAGGGACTTCCCGCCTGTTCGAGGACGGCCGATTCCTGCATGCCGACGCCCGGGCCCGCTTCGTCCCCACGTCCGTTCGACCTGCGGCACACTCGACCGACGAGGAATTCCCGTTCGTCCTGAACACCGGAAGAATCCGCGACCAGTGGCACACGATGACCCGGACCGGCCGGTCGGCACTGCTCGCGGAGCACCTGCCGGAGCCCTTCGTGGATCTGCATGCACAGGATGCCCTTCTTGCCGGTGTGCGTAGTGGCGAGCTGGCGAGGGTGAGCACGCGTTGGGGATCGATGGTCGCGCGTGTTCGGACCAGCGGTGAGATCAAGCGCGGCACGATCTTCGTGCCCATCCACTGGAGCTCGCTGTACGCATCGCAGGCACGCGTCGGCGCTTTAGTGAGTTCCGCAGTAGATCCTGTCTCCGGAGAGCCGGAATTCAAGCACACCCCCGCCCGGGTCGAGCCATTCGTCGTCGACTGGTACGGGTTCCTGATGACGCGGGTGGCTTTGGAGGAACCAAACTTCTCCTGGTGGACATTGATCCGCGGCGAGCAGTTCCTGCGCTATGAGTTCGCCGGCAGACACATGCGCTCCGACCCCGCGCTGTGGGCGCGCACTTTGTTGGCAGCGAATGACGCGGACTTCCTCGAATATCGGGACGAAACCTCCGGCGTCTATCGAGCGGCACACATCGTGGACGAACGTCTCGTCAGTTGTGTGTTCCTCTCTGTGCGTCCGGACTTGCCGGCACGCGGGTGGCTCGGTGCGCTGTTTGGCCTCGACAGGTTAGGTGATGCCGCACGTGCCGCGCTGCTCGCGGGACGGCCCCGAGGCATTCGCACGGATCCTGGCCCCATCGTCTGCTCGTGCTTTCGCGTCGGCAGCAACACCCTGCGCGAGGCGATCGAGAAGCACGGCGCAACGAGCACAGAGCAGATCGGTGCGCTGCTGCGCGCAGGAACCAATTGCGGCTCGTGCCTGCCGGAGATTCGCAAGCTCATCGCCGCCACATCCCCGATTACCGGGTGATACGCTGCATCTTTGGCCGGTGCGTCATCGCTGGTGACGGCGCGGCTGGTGAGCCTGCTGGTCGGATTCCCGTGCGGTCTCCTGCAACAGGCGCTCCTCCAGCTCCTGTACTGACAACGGCTTCGAGAGCAGGAAGCCCTGAACCTCGTCACAGCCACGCACCCGCAACCACTCCAGCTGCCCGGTGCGCTCGATGCCTTCCGCGGTGACGATGAGATTCAGGCTCGCCCCGAGTGAGAGGATCGCGTTCGCGATCGCGGCATCGCTGGCCGAGCAGTCCACGTTCTGTACGAATGCCTTGTCGATCTTGATGCGGTCAGGCGGAAAGCGCGTGATATAGGCCAGGGAGGAATAGCCGGTGCCGAAGTCATCGAGGGCAATTCTGCATCCCAGCTGCCGCAGCCTCTCGAGCGCCGTACGCACGGTCCCGGAGTCCTTCACCAGCAGTGTCTCGGTAATTTCGACTTCAATGAGCGATGTCGGCACGCCCGCGGCGAGCGCCGCGGCTTCAATGGTGCGCGCGGGGTCGCCATGCAGCAGCTCCTTGCCGGACACGTTGATAGCAACCGGCACCGCACAGCCCCGGTCGATCCACTTGCGCAGCTGCCGGCACACAGCGCGCGCGACCCAGCTGCCCATCTCGATGATCAACCCGCTGTCCTCGGCGATCTCCACGAAGCGGTTGGGAGAGATCTCCCCGTATTCCGAGTCGCACCAGCGCAGCAGCGCCTCCACCCCGGCGATGCGGTTGTCCGTGAGGCGGAATTTGGGCTGGTATTTCAGCTGCAGCAGGTCATCCTCGACGGCGTGGCGGAGCCGCGCTTCCAGATCCAGCCAGTCACGCAACCGGCTGCTCATGGCAGGAGCATAGACGGCCACGGCCGCCGCCGAGCCGCTCTTCGCCTGGTACATGGCGATGTCGGCATGCTTGAGCACCGTCGCCACATCGTTGCCGTCGTCGGGATACACGGCCAGCCCGATGCTCGGCGCGGAGTAGAACTCGAGCCCCTCGTGCTCGATCGGCTCCTTGAATACATTGCCGCAGTTCTCGGCTATCCGGATGGCCAGCGAGCGGGCCTCGGGGTGCCGTAACAGAATCACGAACTCATCCCCGCCAAAGCGGCCCACTGTCACGTGCTGGAGGACGCCTTTGAAGCCAGCCAATGCGCCAGTGAGCTTGCCGGCAACAGTGCGCAGCACGGCATCCCCGACGCTGTGCCCGAACGTGTCGTTCACGCGCTTGAAGCTGTTGAGGTCGAGATAGATGACCGCGACGCTCTCGTGCAACGCGGCCGCCTCGGCGAACATCCGCTCGGCAGTCTCGGTACAACGCTGGCGGTTGGGCAGGCCAGTCAGAGTATCGAAGTACGCCAGACGCTCGATGCGCTCCGCCGCGGCAGCATTGCGCAGAATGTATTCGAGCCGCCGCGGCAACAGGGCCCAGTTGACCGGCTTTGAAATGAAGTCGGTCGCGCCCGCCTCGAAGGCGAGGCGGATTGCCTCGGAATCCTCGTGACCGGTCACCATGACGACCGGAACGCTCGCGAGCGCCGGCTGCGCTCGCAGGCTCCGGCAGACGGCGAAGCCGTCCAGCCCCGGCATGTCCACATCGAGCAGCACGATGGCGACGTCCTGGGAGAGCGCCGCCTCGAGAGCCGCCGTGCCGTTATCGAAACCGCGTGCGTCGAGACCGCACTCCGCAGCCGATTCCACCAGCAGGAGGCGACCGAGATCCTCATCGTCGGCGATGATCGCGAGCGGCCGTTTCACTGCATCCCCGCTCATGCCGTGGCCCTCAGTTTCAGTGCCCGGAGCTCGTCGATGAGGCGCGGATGTGCGGTGCGCAACAGATCGCACAGGAGCTGCGCGGCAGCCGCATCGCCCGCCAGGCAGAGCTGCTCGAGCTGCCGGACTTCCCTGGCGAATGCCAGAGCGCCCACATTGGCCGCGCTGGAGGCAAGCTTGTGACACACCGCCGCGCCCGTCTTGAAGTCCTTGGAGTCGAGCGCACGGTGCAGTTGTACCAGCGACTCCGAGGACCCCGCCTGAAAGAGATCGACGAGCTTGGCGTACAGGTCCGACTGTCCGGCGCTGCGCAAGCCGCGCAGCTTGGCCACCGCCGAGGTGTCGACCTGCGAGGCCGCAACCACCCGGCCCAGGTTGTCCGAGCGGGCTGGTGCAGGGGACTCGATCTCCGCATCGCGCACTGGAGTCGCCTGCGGTGGCATTGCCACAGTCTCGGCGACTGCGGACGGAATCCACTTGCGCAGCACGCGCGCGCATTCCTCGAGCGTGCAGGGTTTGCTCAGCATGTCGTCCATGCCGGCCTGCAGGCACGTATCGCGGTAGCTCACGGCGTCGTGCGCCGTCAGAGCAATGATGGGCACCCGAGAGCCTTCACTCGTGCGCTGGCGAATGAGCGCGGTCGTGGCAAATCCGTCCATCGTCGGCATGCTCAGGTCCATCAGGATCAAGTCGAAGCGTTCCGCGCCATTGCGTGCGATCGCCTCGGGACCGTCCTTCACCCAGACGGAGGTGCATCCGAGAGTGGCGAGGTAGCCTTGAGCGACCGCCGCATTGACGGGCTCGTCCTCCACGAGCATCACTTGGCCGCCGATGGGGCTCGTGTCCGCCGCGACGACGGCCGCAGCAGCGACGGAGGCGGGCGCGACGCCCAACTTTGCCGCAAGAGCCTCATACAGCGCATCGCGACGCAGCGGCTTGAGTACGATTGCATCGCTACCGACGCGACGTTCGAGCTGTTGTGCTTCCACTTCGGCGTTCGTGGCGACGACGATGAGCGCAGCAGCGTGCGGACCGCGCAGTTGCTCGTATTCCCTGCCGTCGCTGGCATCCACGATCAACACCTCGGCAGCGTTGCGAGTGCCGGCGAGCTTGTCGATCGGACCAATGCCTTGATCGAGCACGAGACCCAGTGCGGCGCAGTGGCGGGTCAACGCTTCCCCCAGTGCCGGGCGCCGCGTCACGATTCGCACACGCTTCGCGGGCAGAGGTGGCTGTTGCGGACGAGGCTGCTCGGCTCCGGTCTTGAGCGGCAACGAGAAGTGGAACGTCGAGCCGACCTGCGGCTGGCTCTCGACGGTAATGGAACCGCCCATCAGGTCCGCGAGCTCGCGGCAGATGGCCAGTCCCAGGCCGCTGCCGCCGAAGCGCCGCGTCGTCGACTCATCCGCCTGCGTAAACGGCTTGAAGATCTTGCCGATGGTCGCGGCATCCATGCCGATGCCCGTGTCAGTGATCGAAAACTGTACGGTCACCTGCTCGCGATCGACGGTACCGACATCCGCCTTGACCACGATCTCGCC
>CAZLYG010000086.1:0-13856 GCA_964563075.1 uncultured Steroidobacteraceae bacterium
TGCTGTTGTTCCAGGACCTGGCGTTCGTTCCCTTCCTGGCGCTTGCCTCGGCCCTCGCGGCCGGCGATCACCACTTCAGCTTCAGGGAGATGGTCGTGGCCGTGGTTGGCGGCGTGCTCGCCGTGGTTGTCGTGTTAGCCGCGGGACGCTGGCTGCTGCGGCCACTCTTCCACGAGATTGCACACAGCCGCCTGCGCGAGCTGTTCACGCTCGCCGTATTGCTCGTGGTGCTGGGGTCGGGCTGGGTGTCGCGCTTCGCGGGGCTGTCGCTCGCCCTCGGGGCCTTCCTGTCAGGGATGATGCTCGCCGAGACAGAGTATCGGCATCAGATCGAGGCGGTCATCCGCCCGTTCCGTGACATCCTGCTGGGTGTTTTCTTCGTCTCCGTCGGCATGCTGCTCGACGTACGCCTGCTGGTGGCGCACGTGGGGCTCGTCTCGGCGATGCTGCTCGGGGTCGTCGGGATCAAGATGGCCGTGGCCGCGCTGGTGACGCGGCCGTTTACGACTACCCGCTTCAAGGCGCTGCGTACCGGCATCGTGATCTCGATCGGCGGCGAGTTCGGCATTGCGTTGTGCACCATAGGTCTGCAGGGTGGGTTGATTCCCGAGGGCCCCGGACAGCCCTTGCTCGTTGCAGTCGGTCTGTCGATGCTGCTGAGCCCGGCGATTCTGAACAACAACAAGCGCGTCGCCCGGTGGCTGCTGCGCGAGAGCGGCCCGCCGGAAACTGCCAGTCAGCGCGAAGATGCCGCCACACGCGAAATCGCAGCGCGCGAGCACGTCATTCTGTGCGGCTTCGGGCGCGTAGGACAGAACGTGGCGCGGGTGCTGGAGTCGCAGGGGTTCGAGTACATCGCGCTGGATCTGGATCCTGCGCGGATACGGGCCGCACGCCAGGCGGGCGATCCGGTGTTGTTCGGTGACTCTTCCGACGAGGAGATGCTCGCCACCGCCGGACTGGCCAACGCCAGCGTCGTGGTGATCAGCTTTTCGGACCCCTCGACCTCGGTCGGCATTCTTCGCAGCCTGCGCCGCCTGCGTCCATCGGTGCCGGTGCTCGTGCGAACGCAGGACGATGCACGCATCAAGGAGCTGCAGGAGGCCGGAGCGACCGATGTCGTGCCTGAGACGTTCGAGGCCAGCCTCATGTTGGTTTCCCACGTGCTCATGCTGTTGCATGTCCCCGTGACACGCGTGGTTCGCACTCTCGGGGATATCCGCAGCAATCGCTACGCCGTACTCAGAAATATCGTGCGCCGCGGCGATGCACGCCCGCTCGATGAGACACACGAATACCGCGAGGAGTTGAAGTCGATCGTGATTCCCCCGGGAGCCTGGTCCGTTGGCAGGACATTGGGGGATGTGCGCAGCCGGGGCGTGCACGTTGCCTTTACCGGCATCCGCCGTCAGGGGATTCTTGGGCGCGAGCCTTCCGGCGAGACCGTCCTGCGCGATGGGGACATCGTGGTCATCTATGGCCAGCCGGAGGAGCTCGAGCGCGCCGAGTCGGTGCTGCTGGCCGGCTGATCCGCAGATCAAGGCGGCGCGGATTTGTTATGATTCGCCCACTTCGTGAGCCGCAGCGACATACATTTCCCGCCGAAACACGCGGCACTGCGCGATGACGTGCATGCCCTCGGAGAAGTGGTCGGTGAAGTTCTCCGGGAGCAGGGTGGTGAGGGGCTGTTCGAGAGAGTCGAACAGGACCGACTTGCCGCCATCAGCCGGCGCGACAGCGATGCACAGGCAGCCGCCGAGCTGGCGACGCGCTTTCGCGGGCGGCCGCCGGCGCTGGCACGGGATCTCGTACGTGCCTTCTCGACCTGGTTCCAGGCGGTCAATCTGGCCGAGAAGGTGCATCGCATCCGGCGGCGCAGGCAGTACTTCCTCAGCGATGCTCAGCGCCCCCAACCCGGCGGTGTCGAGGACGCGCTCGCTGCGCTGAAAGCTCGTGGCCTGGGCCTGTCCGAGGTGCTGAAGCTGCTGGCGAACGTGCGCATCGAGCCCGTGTTTGCGGCGCATTCGAGCGAGTCGACGCGACGCACGCTGCTGCGCAAGCAACAGCGGATCGCCCAGCATCTGCTGGACAGGCTCGATCCCACGCTGACGCCGCAGGATGTACGCAACATCTGGAGCAGCATTCGCGTAGAGATCACGGCAGGGTGGCAGACCGAGGAGCACCCTCGCGAACGGCTCACTGTGGGCGATGAGCGCGAGCAGATCCTTTTCTATCTGACGGAGATCCTGTATCGCGTGGTGCCGGCTTTCTACGAGGAGATCACGCAGGCTCTCGCCAAGCTCTACGCGGTGCCCGCAGAATCGATCGAGCTGCCGACGCTGCTGCACTTTGGCTCGTGGGTGGGCGGGGACATGGACGGCAACCCTGACGTGCACGCCAAGTCGATCCGCGAAACGTTGGCGCGGCAACAACAGGTCATCGTCAACAGCTATTTCTCGGAGTGTCAGGTCCTGGCGCAGCGTCTTTCCCAGAGCGCCAGCCGCGTCAATGTCTCGGCGTCACTCTCGAAGCGCATCGAGGAGTACATGACGCTACTCCCGGGAGCGCGCTCGATCACGCCCGCGCGGCACGACCGGATGCCCTACCGGGTGTTTCTGGCACAGATCGGCGAGCGGCTGCGGCACACCTACGACAGCCGGCCCAACGGCTACGAGAATGCGCGGCAATTACGCGCCGATATCGAGCTCATCGCCGCCAGCCTCAAGGCCAACAAGGGCGCGCATGCCGGCCTTTTCTACGTGCAGCGGCTCCTGCGCCGGATCGATACCTTCGGCTTTCATCTCGCCGCGCTGGATGTGCGCCAGCATGCGAGCGTGCTGCATCAGGTGGTCGCCCTGGGGCTCGATGATCCGGCGTGGATGCAGCGCCCCAGTGTCGAGCGCCGCAGGACCCTGGCGGCGGCACTGGAGCGGGATACGGGTTCGCGGACCGAGCTCGACGCGCTGGGCAAGCGCACGCTGGCCGTATTCGACGCCATGGTGCAGGGGCGCCATCGGTACGGTCCCGATGCGATCGGATTCTTCATCATCAGCGGCGCCAGCTCTGCCGATGACGTGCTGGCCGCTTTGCTGCTGGCGCGCTGGGCGGAAGCCTATGACAAGCGCACCGGCGAGGTTGCACTGGATATCGCTCCCCAGTTCGAGTCGCTGGAGGCGCTGGAGCGCTGCGGCGAGACGATGCGCGAGCTGCTCGCCGATCCTCTGTACCGCAGGCATCTGGAAGCTCACGGACGGCGGCAATGTGTACTTATCGGCTACTCCGACAGCAACAAGGAGGGCGGCACGTGCGCGTCGCGCTTCGCCATCTATCAGGCGCAGCGGCATCTCGCGCAGGTCCTGGCTGCCGCCGGCGAGCGCCACGTCGTATTCCATGCGCGCGGGAGCAGCCTGGCGCGCGGGGGCGGCCGGATCGACGCCCTCGTCAAAGCGGCGCCGGCTGGCGCGGTGAACGGCGTGTTGCGCCTGCGGGAGCAGGGTGAGACCGTCAAGCAAGGCTATGGGTTGCGCCCCATCGCCATGCGCACTCTGGAGAGGGCCTTCAACGCGCTGACGCTCACGAGCTCGGCGGCACAGCTGGGCATGCTGCCTGCGGACTCGCCCGGACACGTTGCCTGCGCTGCGACCATCGCGGATGCGAGCGTAGAGGCCTATCGTCTGCTGGTGTACGGGGAACGGGACTTCGGGGATTACTTCCGCAGCGTTACTCCTATCGACGTGATCGAGCGAATGCAGATCGGCTCACGATCGACGCACCGCGCCGCGATCGAGGGGATCAGAGGCCTGTTGCCCGTGCCTTGGGTGTTCGCCTGGACCCAGACCCGGCACATGCTGCCGGGTTGGTATGGGGCCGGCGCCGGCTTGCGCGCTGCGGTGGAGATGCATGGCCTGGAGGCGATCCGCGAGGCCTATGCGAACTGGTTCTTTCTGCGCAATCTCCTCGATGACATCGAGACGATGCTGGCCCGTACCGACCTGGATATCGCCCAGGCCTACAACGTCCTGGTCCCCGAAGGTGCACGCCGTTTCTTCACAGCGATCCGCGTGGAGTACGAAGTAGCGTGCGAGCACATTCTGGCGGTCAAGAACAGTCAGCGCCTGCTGGATACGGAGCCGACGCTGCAACGCTCGATCCAGCTGCGCAACCCGTATGTCGATCCCATGAACCTGATGCAGGTGGACCTGCTGCGGCGCTGGCGTGAGAGTGAGCGGCAGGATCGCGATCTGTTCGAGGCGCTGCTCGCGAGCATCGGTGGCATCGCGCAGGGCCTGCAGAGTACGGGGTGACGGAGTACTGGCATGAGCGACAACGTGACTGTCCGGGCAGCGCTGCCGCACGAGACGCCGCTGATACTGCAGCTCGTGCGCGAGCTCGCGCAATACGAGCACCTCGAAGAACAGATGGTCGCCCGCGAGGAGCAGATGCGCGCGGCGCTGTTCGGGCCGCGCCCGTATGCGGAAGTCGTGTTCGTGTGCTGGGAGGCGCAGCCGGTCGGCTTCGCCCTGTTCTTTCATACCTTCTCGACGTTCCTGGGTCGGCCCGGGATCTATCTGGAGGATCTGTTCGTGCGGCCGCCATTTCGCGGCCGCGGCCTGGGGCGCCGGCTGCTGGTCAGGCTGGCCGAGCTGGCCGTCGAACGCGGTTGCGGCCGCCTGGAGTGGGCGGTGCTCGACTGGAACGCGCCGGCGATCGGCTTCTATCGCCGCCTGGGCGGCGTTCCCATGGACGAGTGGACTGTATTCCGGCTTGCGGGGCCGGCACTGGAAGCGCTGGCTCGCAGCGAGCCAGCGCCCGCAGCGCAGAGCTAGGCCATCATCGCAGGTGCGCTCGAGCTCAGTCGCGAGCCGCGCGGGCGCCGCTGTGACATCGTGTTCTCCGCCTCATCATCCATGACCGGCAGAGGTTGACGCCCTTCGAGGATCTGCAGGAGCGTCTCGCGTGCACGGGCCACGCGGCTCTTGATGGTCCCCACCGCGCAACCGCAGATCGCGGCCGCTTCTTCATAGGAGAAACCGCTGGCGCTCACCAGGATCAGCGCGGTCCTTTGTCCGGGGGACAAGGAGGAGAGCGCGCGGTTGAGGTCGCGCAACTCGAGCTTGCCATCATGATCCGGAGGAACGCTGGGCTCGGGAAGCAACGAGGTGTCGATCCCGTGGGCTTCGAACTTGCGCCGCCGCAGCTGCGAGTAGTGCTCGTTGCGGACGATGGTGAAGAGCCAGGCCTTGAGATTGGTCCCGGGCTTGAAGCGCTCGATGTTGTCGAATGCGCGCATCAGCGCTTCCTGCACGAGGTCATCGGCTCGCACGCCATCTCGTGTGAGAGAGCGCGCGAACGTATGGAGCTGGGGCACGAGGGCCACCATGTCATCTGTCACCATTTGCTCCCCTCTGGGTGGAGTCATTGAAAGTACCTTTCCTCGGGTGCAAAGGTAAGCGCCGCGGGTCGTGCGCAAAGTCGGTCTCCGGGGCGGATGCGCCGCGGAAGGGTGCGCATGCTCCTGTCAGACGTGTCCTACTTCGTTGCCGTTCAATGTCTGCAAGCGGCGACGCAGGCGACACCCTGGCGGTAGCACGGCCGGGACCGCTTCTTGCAGAAGGCGCCTGGTATTTCTGTTAGATGACGGCGAGGCGAGTAATGACAGCTCCACAGGCCATCGAGGAGGCCGTATTCCGGGTGCGGGCGGCAGGCTCCGACCACTGGGTCGTGTATCGGGACGCGGCCGCGGAACCCGTCGCGTCCTTCGGCGACAGAGCCTCGGCGCTCGCGTATGCGCTGCATCTCGCACACCGTCGGCTGACGCACTCGCCCGCCTCGAGCTGGAGCTCACCGCACAGGGCCTGAGCGGGCGCGTACAGCGCTCAAGCTGGGTCGGAGGACGCCTACGTCTTCTGCAGGCCGTCGACACCCTCCCCGGCGGCGACCAGCCGACAGCGTAAATTTCCCTGCGAACGCCACCATGGACACCATGCTTTCGGACGCTGACGAAGAGGGGATGCAGGTATGACTCAACGAACGTGGATGCTATCGGGCACCGCGCTGCTGCTGGTGGGGGCGCTCGGATGCGCAACGCAGGGCCCCAAACCCACTGAAGAGATGACACGGGCGCGTACCGTCATCGAGCAGGCGGACAAAGGCAATGCCCAGCGCTACGCCGCGGCCGACCTGCAGAAAGCTCATGACGAGCTGCGCGATGCGGAAAAGGCGACCGACGCTCGCAAGTACGATGAAGCACGGCGTGACGCAGAGTCTGCCGAAGCGGATGCGGACGTCGCTACCGCGCGCGGCAACGCGGGCGAGGCGCAACGCGCGGCTCGCGAGCTGCAGAAGAGCAACGCGACGCTCGAGAACGAGGCCAATCGCAACACCGGGCAGACGGGGGCGACGCCCAATTCGCCCGCCACCTCCCCGCTGGACACGACAGCGCCCAACAGCCCGACGCCGGGGGGCACCCCAGTGCCCGACACCGGCGCGGCCCCCGGCACCGACGTGCCCCGCTAGCACGAACGAACGAAGGAGCGTGTCGTGAGAAAAAACGCAATCATCTTTGCAACTGTTGCCGCAGTTCTCGGAGCCTGCGCAACGATGCCGAAGACCAACCCTGAGCTCGAGCAGGCCCGCGCGCAGGTGCAGACGCTGGCGGCCGAGCCGCTGGCGCAGCAGGCCGCATCCCACGACCTGGATGCGGCGCGTGCGAGCCTCAATCAAGCGGACGCCGCACTGGCCGAGCACAAGCCCCCGGCAGTGGTGAATCATCTGGCCTACCTGGCCGCGCGCCACGCCGATGCCGGTCAGGCGCGCGTCGAGGAAGCACAGGCCCGACAGGAGATGGCCCGCGCTCAGGATGACCGCAACCGGATACTGCTGCAGGCGCGCTCGCGCGAAGCGCAGGAGTCGCAGGCTCAGGCTCAGGCTGCACAGAATCGGGCGCAGGCTGCGGAACAGCAGGCGCAGGCGGCACAGCAGCAGCTCCAGAGCGCGCAACAGCAGCTGCAGGACATGCAGGCCAAGCAGACGCAGCGCGGCATGGTGCTCACGCTGGGTGACGTGCTGTTCGATACCAACCAGGCGACGCTGAAGCCGGGCGCCGATCAGCGAATCGATCGGCTCGCCACGTTCCTGCAGAAGAATCCCAACGAGCGGCTCATCATCGAAGGATATACCGACAGCACCGGCACGGAGGAGTACAACCAGGAGCTGTCGCAGCGGCGCGCCCAGGCCGTGGCGAACGCGCTCGCGGCGCAGGGAATACCGCCCTCACGCTATCAGGTCGTCGGTCGCGGGCAGGGGTTCCCCGTGGCGAGCAACGCGACTCCGGCCGGGCGGCAACAGAACCGCAGGGTCGAGATCGTGTTCTCCGACCAGTCGGGACGCTTCGCAGAAGCGGCCGAAGGTGGGCAGCAACGGTAGGTGGTGAGTGCAAGGGCGCCGGGTGGCAGCGGCGCCCTCGAGCGAGGGCGCTCAGGCGCGCCGGAAGTCGACGGCGGGCAGTTGCATGGAGCGCCGATATTTGGTGACGGTGCGCCGCGCGACCTTCACGCCGCGGTCCGCAAGCAACTCTGTGAGCTGAACATCCGACAGGGGGTTGCGGCGGTCCTCAGCGGCAATGAACTCACGTAGCAGAGCGCGGATCGCCGTGGCGGAACAGGATCCGCCACTGGTGGTTGCCAGCTGACGTGAGAAGAAACGCTTGAAGGCAACGACACCGCGCGGCGTAGCCATGTACTTGTGGCTGGTCGCTCGCGACACGGTCGATTCATGCAAGCCTAATTCATCCGCGATCTCGCGCAGCGTCAGGGGGCGCATCGCGAGGTCGCCGTACTCGAAGAAATTCCGCTGCCGGGTAACGACAGCTTCAGCGACACGCTGGATCGTCAGGAAACGCTGTTCGAGATTGCGCACCAGCCAACGTGCTTCCTGCAGATGCTGCGCCAGCAGTGCCGTCTCGCCATCGCGCGCCTGACGGAAATAGTCGGCATACTGCTGGTTGACCCGAATACGCGGGTAGATCGCGGCATTGATGCTCACTACCCAGCGCTTCTTCTCCTTGCGCACGATCACATCGGGAACGATGGCGCGCGGCTCGAATGTGCCGACCTTGGAGCCGGGGCGCGGATCGAGGCTGCGAATCAGCTCGATCGCCGTGCGCAGATCCCCGTCGCTGCAGTGCAGGGCTTCGAGGAGGCGGCTGTTATCGCGCGCCGCCATCAGCGCCAGACGGTTCTGCACGATGTCCAGAGCCAGCGCGCGCCCCGGGGTATCCGCGTCCAGCCCCTGCAGCTGCAAGGAGAGGCACTCCCCCAGGTCGCGAGCCGCGATGCCACTGGGCTCGAGCGTCTGCACGATGCGCAGGGCCGTCTCCAGCTCGCCGGGCTCGGCATCCGGAGTGAGCACGGCGATCTCGCTCAGGGGCTGGCGCAGGAATCCATCCTCATCGAGCGCATCCACGACGAGATTCGCCAGCGCGTAGTCGCGCTCGGTCAGCCCCAGCAGGAGCAACTGCTCGCGCAACGAATCACGCAGCGTGGATGGGGAGGCCGTCCACTCGGTCCAGTCCGGTGTGTCATCGCCGCTCGCGCTGCCGACTCCCGACGCCGTGAAATCGAGATCCGCCGCCTCGGAATCCTCCGAGCTGTCGGCGCCTTCCTCGGTCTGCGAGCGCGAGTCCGTGTCCGCCGTCTCTTCGAGGAAGGGGTTCTGCGTGATGGCCTGGTGCAATTCTTGCACACACTCCAGAGCCGACAGCTGCAGAAGTTTCACGGACTGCTGCAGCCGCGGTGTCAATGTGAGCTGCTGCTTGATGCGCAGACCCAATACGGCGTTGGACATTCGAGGAACCCTCATCCAGTAAGCGACGCGAGCTAGAGCAGCAGCTGTGCCACTTTCCTGCGGCCTTGCGTGCCGGGCGATCCGTGCGGCCCTGTGCCACACCCATCTGCCGGAGAAGTTGCAACGGCATGTAAGAACGCCATTGCGGCCAGCTGCCGCCGCCCGCGTCCCGTGCGAACGACATGGCATCAATTCACGACGAGCATCCCGGTTCCCATCCTCGCCCGCCCCCCGGGGCGCCGAGCAACGAATGCGAGGCGCTCGCGAGGCATCGCGATGAGCTGGAACGGGTACTCGCTGCCGCGCGAGTCGGGTATTTCCGTCTCGATATGCAGACACTTGCGGCGAGCGCCAACGCGCAATTCAAGGCAGAATTCGGCTCGCCACCGGATGCGGAATTCACCTGGGAGCAACTCCAGGAGCGCCTCCACTGCGAGGACCGCGAACGATTGCGTGCCGCTGTCACAGCGGCGATCGAGAGGGGAGTGCCACTCGAGTTGACCGTGCGCGCGCTGTGGCCGGACGGCTCAAGTCAGTGGATTGCGCTGCAAGGACGGGCGCTACACGGTGATTCCGGAGTGGCTGATCGACTGCTGATCACTTCGCACAATGCGACCGCCGAAAGTGTGGCGGCCGAGCAAGAGCGGCGCGAGCATGCTGCGGCACTCGATCGCGAACGCCGCCTCCGGCTGGAGTCGGAAGCGGCCAACCGAGCGAAAGATGAATTCCTCTCCGTCATCTCTCACGAGTTGCGCTCGCCGTTGAATGCAATCCTCGGCTGGAATCGCATCCTGCTGCTGAAACGGCGCGACGATGAGGAAGTGGCGAGCATCGCGCCGCGCATCGAACAGAGCGCCAAGGCGCAACTGAAAATCGTCAGCGATCTGTTGGATCTCGGCCGCATCGGTACGGGCAAGTTGAAAATCGAGCCGCGGCCACTGCGACTCGCACAGCTGGTGGCCGCGGCGGTGGACCAGGCGCGTCCGGCCGCGGCGAAGAAGGGAGTGGAACTGCTTACCGAGCTTGCGCCGGACGCGGGCCCGATGCGAGGCGATCCGGACCGCCTGCAGCAGGTCATCGTCAATCTGCTCTCCAATGCAATCAAGTTCACTCCCGGCGGGGGCCGGATTCGGGTCGGGCTGATCGCTGCGGGGGGCTGTTTCGAGATCACCGTGTCGGACACCGGGCAGGGGGTCGCCCCTGAGCTGCTGCCGCATGTGTTCGATCGGTTTAGACAGGAAGACAGCCCGGCCACGCGCAACACAGGCGGACTGGGCCTCGGGCTGACGCTCGTGCGCGAGATCGTGAGCCTGCACGGAGGAACAGTTGCTGCGAGCAGCGAGGGGGTGGGCCACGGAGCAACGTTCACCGTCAGGCTGCCCATGGCGCAAAGCTCTGCGGACGCGACTGGCGGGCCCAAACCGGGCAAATCATGCGACGGTGGATCGCCGACTCTTGGAGGATTGTCGATACTGGTCGTCGACGACGAGCCCGACGCCCGCGCTATCGTGGCGGAGACTCTGCGTCTGGCGGGTGCCGAGGTCACTGTGAGCGACTCGGCCGCCCGCGCATACCAACATCTCCAGGCTGCCAACGCACACTTCGACATTGTGGTCACCGACATCGGCATGCCGGACGAGGACGGCTATTCGCTGGTGCGCAAGCTGCGGCGTCTGCAGAGTGGGCGGCACACATTGGCGATCGCAGTCACAGGCTATGTGTCTCGGAGCGATGTCGCCGCGGCGATGGATGCGGGATTCGATCTGCACATCGCCAAGCCGGTCGATTTCGATACATTCGTACCGCTGGTGCAGCGGCTGGCCGCGAACGCCAAGCCTTAGCGCGGGGCGCGCTTCTTCCCCCTGGCAGGCACTTCGCCCCCCCGGCACGCAAAAAAAGAGCGGGCTGGTCGCACCACAGCCCGCCAAACGGGGGGTCTTCGGTTGCATTGCCGCCGCCTCGTCTTATCGAGACGGCCACAACGCGAAACTGTCCTGGTCGGCAACGACGCAATCGACGTGCCTGCGTGGACGGATGCAACCCATATGCCAGAAAGCTCCCCCTGTGAGCCGGGGCAGTGCGGGACGGGCACGAATCGTGCTTGAGCTGATCCGTTCGAAACCGGCAAAGATATGCTCATGCGCCTGTTCGGGACCGTGTGGACACTGAACTCCCTGATCCGGACCTGCCGCGATGGCGAGGCGGTGTGTCGCGCCTGGAGCGGTACGGCGCGCAGCCCCGATCTGTGCCACTTGCTGAGCGCGCGCAGCCAGGAATGGGCGCGGCAGGCCGATGAGCTGCAAGCCCTTGTTTTGCTTTTCGAGGGACGCCCGGCGCGCGCCGGTCTGCCCGAGCGGGTTCGCAGGACACTGACTTTGCAGGCATCCCGCCTCTCTGCCCATCACCATCGCCTGGAGGATCTGCGCGGCCACTTTGCAGCCCAATCTCACTGACATGCGCCGATGAGACACTGCCGGCCGACGGCTGGGCGTGTAAAACATACAGCGCGAGGAAAAAAGTGCTCGCAGCGCTGACGGGGGCGTTTGCGATTGCGATTCCTTATCCCGCTTGCGTGAGCCGAGGCTCCGGGGTGACGATGAGCGGCGTTGCGAATGTCCTGTGCGGGAGGTGAGGGTTGTGCTGCTCGCATCGCGCTGGCGTGTGAGTCCTGGCTTGCTGGCCCTCGGGGTGGGTGTGACCCTCGGGCGCCCGGGGCTGGCACTCATCCAACCGCAGCTGACCGAGGACGGCGGCCAGGTCGAGACCGTCTGCGCGATCGCCCTGCTGACGTCGTTGTTCTGTGTGAGTCTGCGCCTGCAGGCGCCCTTTCAGTGGAGCCGCTGGCGCGCACCGGTGCGACTGTCGACCCTGAGCTGGGTGTCGGCGTCAGTCCTGGTGGCCGCCGCGGCCAAAGCCATGTTCGATGTCACCGTGTTGCAGGCGTTGTTGATAGCCAGCGTGCTCAGCCCCACGGACGCGGTTCTGGCGGCTGACGCCGCCGGAGGAATGACCGAGGGGAGCGATTCGGAGATGCCTGCTGCGAACGCACTGGCCGCAGAAGGGGCCTTCAGCAGTGGCCTTGCCGTTCCCGCCGTGGTCGGGGTGCTGGGGCTCATGGGCCTGGAGTCGAAGGACTCAGGCTCCATCGGCTGGCTGTCGCTGCTCACCGTCGGCTCGGTGGCGGGGGGTATCGCCGCGGGCGCGGCCATCGGTGCAGGGATGTCGCGCTGGATTGCGCTTCTGGATTTCGATCGTCAGACCGATTTCCTGGAGATCCTCGTAGTGTTCACCACCGCCGCCCTGGCCTACGGCACTGCGGAGGCCATCCATACCAATGGCTTCCTTGCGGTGACCGCTGCCGGACTGGCTCTTTCACATGGCGGGCGCTGGCGCTCCAAGAGGCGTACGCGCGCCCTCGCACCCCGTGTTCTCAAGATCGCCGCACGGACGGAGCGTGCCGCGGCGCTGTGCGTGGTGATGTTGATCGGAGCGATGGCTCCAGAGATGGATTTCCATTTCAGGGTGCTGGCTTTTGCAGCGCTTCTGCTGGCGCTCATCCGGCCGGTCGCCGTACGCTTGGGCCTGGGCGCGGGGGCGCCGCACCGGAAACAACTCGAATGGATCGGTGTCAGGGGTGCCGCTTCACTCTACTGCCTGGGATTTGCCATGAATCACGGCCTCAGTGCCCGCTTCGGGCACGAGCTCGCCGGCATCACGCTGCTGGTGGTCGCCGGCTCCATTCTGGCGCATGGGCTCAGCGCAAGCCCGGTGCAGACCGCCTCGCCCGGCGCCCTGTCGAGTTGACGATGGGCGGCTCGGGCTCAGGTACGACCGCGCCTCCCTCATCTTCCCAGCGATTGATGTCGGGGCGTGTTAGGCTAGCGAGCTCATGCCGTCGACGCCGGTCGAAAGTGATCCCGGCGGCTATCACGGCGATCGCGAGCAGCCCCACGAGCCGGCTCATTGGTCCCTCACTGCGGACAGAAGGTCGCGGGCGACGCACGCATCATTCGTTCCCATCGGTGCCCGGCGACCGCTTGCAGGTAAACCAAGGAAACACATGGCACATGCTTTGATCGTCGACGACGACCCGGATGTCGTGGACTGGTTGCAGGAAGTGGCTCGCATGGAGGGGTTCACCATTGCGCGTGCGCTCAGCCTGCGCGAAGCCCGCATCGAGCTCGGACGCCAGAAGCCGGATGTCCTGCTGACCGATTTGCGGCTCCCGGACGGCGAGGGTATCGAGCTGGTGCGTGAGCTGGAAAAGCCCGAGGCAACGGAAGTCATCGTCGTGACAGGACATGCGACTGTCGACAGTGCCGTGGCCGCGTTGCGCGCCGGAGCGAGCGACTACCTGGTCAAACCTGCCGACCTGGAGCGGGTGCAGGCGGTGCTGCGCCATGCGAAGAAAACCTCCGCCCTGCAGCAGGAGATCGGTGTCCTGCGCGATGAGTTGCGACGCCTGGGGCGTTTCGGCCGCATTCTCGGCAGCTCCCCGCGTATGCAGGTGCTGTACGACCAGCTGACGCGAGTCGCGCCCACGTCGGCAACGGTGATGTTGATCGGCGAGAGCGGCACCGGTAAGGAGCTTGCCGCAGCGACGATTCACGAGCTCTCACGGCGGCGCGACGCACCCTTTCTGCCGCTGAATTGTGGCGCCGTCGCACCTCAGCTCATCGAGAGCGAGTTGTTCGGTCACGAGCGCGGCAGCTTCACGGGGGCGGACCGGCAGCACAAGGGATTTTTCGAACGCGCCAACGGCGGCACGATCTTCCTCGATGAGATCACCGAGATGCCTATGGAGCTGCAGGTAAAGCTGCTGCGCGTGCTGGAGACCGGCACTGTGATGCGCGTAGGCGGGACGCAGCCGATCGGCTCCGACGTGCGCGTGATCTGCGCTACCAACCGCGAGCCGGAGAAGGCGATCATTGATGGCAAGCTGCGCGAGGATCTATATCATCGTCTCAACGTGTTTCCGATCCGTTTGCCGCCTTTGCGCGAGCGCGACACGG
>CAZLYG010000087.1:0-13832 GCA_964563075.1 uncultured Steroidobacteraceae bacterium
CCGAGGGCACGTCCCAGATCTGGTCCAGGCCGGCTTTCAGCTCGGCGAGTGCGGTGTTGGCGCCGATGAACAGCGTGACCACGCTGACCAGGGTCGCGATGATGCCCGCCCCCGGGCGATTCACGTTCTTGAGGATAGCCTGGATCGCGGCCGCCCCCGTCGTCCCGATCAAACCTCGGATCTGTTCGACGATCTCACCGCGCGCCGCTTCGTCCCCAAAGAAGAACCCGGCAATGGCGATCGACAACAGCAATACCGGAGCAAGCGAGAACACCGTATAGAACGCTAGCGCGGCGCCGGTGCGCGCCACGTTGTGGCGCAACCACCCATCGATGGAATCACGGCCGAGATTCCACACGTATTTGTGAAAGACGCTCCTGATTGCGGCAGTGGCGCTCATGCGGGCCGGTCGCTCCCGATCGGCGTTTCGGGCGCGACGATCGCCTTGAGGGGGAAATGATCGGACGCGGCGCGAGCGCCGCCGCTCCGATGTACTTCGAGCTCCAGCAGCGCATCCGCCGGCCGGCACCAGAGCCGATCGAGCGCGAACACGGGGGCCCACACCGGGAAGGTGCGCCTCGCGGGAGCCTTCCCCAGCTTCCGATGCAGCCAGCGCAGGGGACGCCCAATGGGCAACCATTCGTTGATGTCACCGAGCATGACGACGGGGCAGTCCGCAGGAATGGCGGCGAGCACGGCCAACAACTTCCGGACCTGCGCGCGCCGTTCGGCCGCGCTCAAGCCCAGATGCGTCACAATCACCCGCACGCTCCGACCGGCTGCACTCAGCTCGATATCCAGTGCCCCCCGCGGCTCGCGGCCCAAGACCGTGAGATCGTGGCGCCGAATTGCGCCGAAGTGGCGCGTCGTGAGCAGGGCATTGCTCAGCGGTCGCACCCTGGAGGGCAGCTGGGGTCCGGAAATCGACTGCATTCCGGTAGCGGCGGCCAGCCTGTCGAGCTGCTGATCGAGTGCGTCGACCTCCTGCAGGCCGATCGTGTCACACTGCAGCTCGCGAATGACCTGGGCTACGCGATCGACATCGTGGCGCATGTCGGTACCAACGCACCTGTGGATGTTGTAGGACCCGACTCTGAGCAGATCGCGGGCCCGATGCGGGTCACCTCGCTGTGGCTGTGACGTGGGCATTGGCGACGCTCCGCTTCCCGCCGATTGCTTCGCAATTGCCAACGCTTCGCTTGCCGGCGATTCCCTGAGCGGTCGAATCTGCACCGAGGTCCGCAATCCGCTCTCCCGACGTGACGAGCCAGCAGCGGACGAGCCAACCGGCGGTGATCAGCGCAGCGGCAGCAGCGGCGCACAGCGCGACGTGGATCGAGTGAGGGTCACGCAAGCCTCTAGTGAGCTCGTCACCAAACAGCGTCGCGAGCAGCGTACCGGGCAACATGCCGAGCGCGGTGCCCGCCAGGAAGCATCGGGCGCGCACCCCCATCGCGCCTGCGACGACGTTGACCACCGCAAACGGAGCGAGCGGCACGAGTCTTACCGCCGCAATCGCCAGCGGCCCCCGGTGATACAGGAAGCGGCTGATACTGCCGAGGCGCCGGCTCGACAACCGTCTGACGAAAGATCGGTCCAGGCGTCTCCCGACCCGATAGGTCACCGCGGCGGAAACCATCACACCCGTGAACGCGCACGCAAATCCCCAACCTGGCCCGAGCGCGATGACGGCAAATAGCGTGATGAGCGGCCGAGGAAACAGCAGAAGCGCGGCCGGTGTATACGCCGCGATGATGAGGAGCGGGACCCAGGGATTGTCGATGAGCGAACGCGCGAGTTGCGCAGTTCGCAGTGCATCCACCAGCACCGCGGCCGGCCCGTAGTGCCAGAACATCGCGAGGCCCGCTGCGATACCGGCGAGAGCGACCGTCACTGAAAGCGCAAACGCTGGGGATGCAGGGCTCAACACCGTGGCTCCGTCTGCGTGCTCGAGTGGCCAGGCACGTTCCGGGTCCACAACCGACGCAACCGCAACGAGCGCGTGCGAAGGAACGGTCACGCGCTCCAACGGCGCTAGCGTGCGCTCGCTCCTGGATCGCACAGCATCGATTGCGTTACCGATTGATCCGAGCTTCTCGATGGCTTCCCGCACCGTGTCCTCGGGAACATCGAGGTGCTCGCCGAGGAGCCGGTCGCGGCAGGATGCTATCGCCCGCGTGGTGCGCCGCTCTTCGCCGCCTGCCTGGATGAGGAGATTGCATTCTGCATCCGTGCGCATCGACCGGTTGGCAAAATTGGCCGACCCGACGAACAGCCACTGCTCATCCACGATCATCAGCTTGGAATGCAGGTCGCAGCATTGGTCGGCGGACAGGCCCGGCAGGCACGGGTAGTAGGCCCGAAAGCGGCCATAGCGATCCGCGGCGAACAGTCTGCTCAGCAGCGCGTTACGCATCGTTCCCATCGTGGGCGCCTCCACCAGCCCGGACTCGAAGTGCCGCAGCACCACGACGACCTCCGGTCCGTTCGGCTCCCGCAACCGCTCGGCAAGCGCATCGCCCAGCTCACGCGCCGTGAAATACTGATTCTCGATATAGATGCTGCGGCGGGCGGCGGCAATCAGGTCCAGATAGAGGCTGCGAATCTCCGCCACGGCAGGTGCACCCTCGAGCGAAGGCGCGGTCCGCGCGATAGCCACGTCGACGTCCATGAACGTTGGCAGTAACTGCACCGGCCATGGATCTGCTCGTTGCTCCGCGGGTGGCAGAGACTGACCGGTGGCGCTGGCCCAGCGCTCATTCGCCAGATCGTGCAGCGCACGCGCAGCGCCTGTGTCCACGGCAAGCATCACATCGTGATGAGGCGGATAGGGTCGCGAGCTGCCCTCATGGCAGCGGCGGCCGTCGTCAGCTCGGTGCGCGGGGGTGTCCCAGCGGGCGCAGGTCAGATCGATGCCGCCGCAGAAGGCCATGGCACCGTCGATGGCAACGATTTTCTGGTGCAGAGCGGCACCGACCGGGCAGCGATCGTCGTAGCGGAAGTGAACGCGGCGGTGCGGGTGCCACCCGAGCTTGTAGACCGGCGGCGATTCGCGGCCGCGGGCAAACACCAGCGGATAGTCCCAGGTCAGGATGTAGACTTCGAGCGTGCGCCTGCGCCGGACCAGAAAGTTGAGGAAATCTCCGAGCACATCGGGGACGTGCCGGCTGCCTAGGTGCAGACGCGTCGCGCTGTGAAAATCCCAGCCGACGATGACGATGGAGCGCCGCGCACGCAGCGCGGCCCGCGCGAAAGCGCTGAAGTACGCCTCAGCATCGACGAGCAGCGCCGCACGATGTGTGCGGACAACCCGTTGGCAATTGTCCCCGGGGCGTAACACAGGCATTGCAGCCATGCTGACGTTTGAGCAAGCTTCATACCCATCCCGCCTCGGGCAGCGAAGGGGATCAACGCCTGGTTTTGGCTGTTTTCGCCAACGCTACCGCGGCTGAGATGTGCGCCAGATGGGTCAGGCCCTGGGGGAAGTTGCCAAGCATGCCGTGCGGCGAGAACTGCTCCGCGAACAAGCCCAGGTCGTTGGCGCAGCGGCAGGCCAGCTCGAAAGCCTTGCGGGCGATACTCGCCCGTCCCTGTTTCGCCAGGACCTCGACGAGCCAGAATGTGCATGCCAGAAACGTTCCCTCCGGGCCGCGCAGCCCGTCATGGCTGGAGTATCGGGCGATCAGCCCATCACGCGACAGATCGCGGCGGATCGCATCCGTCGTGCGCAGCATCATCGGATCGTCGTAGGCGACGAAATCCACTGAAGGCAGCAACAGCAGCGCAGCGTCCAGGTCCTTCGATCCGAAGGAGCGGACGAAAATCCCACGGCGGCGATCCACTCCGTGCGTCTCGATGTGCTGACGCAATTCATCGCGTGCCTGCTGCCAGCGCCCCAACGGCGCGGCAAACGAGTGCTTCTGCGCAAGCGCGATGCCGCTGTCAATCGCGGCCCAGCACATCACCTTGGAGTGCACGAAGTGCAGCGGCTTCGAGCGCACCTCCCAGATGCCGCGATCCGGGTCGCGCCACTTGCGAATGGCCGTTTCGATGATCGAGACCAGGAAATCCCAGTACTGCGGCTTGGGGCAGTGGCCGCGCTCGCTCCAGCGCCATGACAGCTCCACGATCATGCCGAACATGTCGGCCTGGAACTGGCGCTCAGCAGCGTTGCCGACACGCACCGGCCGGGAGCCTCGCCATCCCTCGAGACCGTCGAGCGAAACTTCCGTGAGCCGGCGCTTGCCATCCACGGCGTACAACACCTGCAGCTCGCTCGCATTACCCGCGGCCGTGCGCTGAATGAAGCGCCGCACGCCGGCCGCTTCCGCCTCCAGGCCTACTTTGGCCAGCGCATGTACCGTAAATATCGAGTCGCGAATCCAGCAGAAGCGATAGTCCCAGTTGCGCTCGCCGCCGATGTGCTCAGGAAGGGAAGTCGTGGGTGCGGCGATGATGGCACCGGTAGGTGCGTAGGTCAGGGCTTTGAGGGTGATGGCCGAACGCTTGATGTGCGGTCCGGGTCCGTCACCGTAGGGAATCTTGGCAGCCCATTGCCGCCACCAGCGGCGGGTCTCCTCGAATTGCGAGCCCAGGCGCCTGGCAGCGTCGTGCCGCACGCGCACCGTATCACTCCTCTCCGGTCTGTAGAACTGCAGGGCAAGGGCTTGCCGCTCTCCGGCACCGATGCGCAGCGTGCCTTTGAGGTCGTGGCCGTTTTCGATCTCGAGCGGCACGTCGCCATAGATCAACAACCCGGTGTTGCTTCCGCACGCGAAGCTCGCATTCCTCCCGACAGGCCGGATCCAGGCTTTGACGTCACCGAAATCCAGGCGCGGCGCGATCCTGATGTCGAACTCCATATGGCCGCGTATGCCGCGAATGACCCGGACGAGCTTCCTGCGGGGACGGCTCCGTCCACCCATGCGCATGGCGAAGAAGTCGATGAGCTCTGCTTCGTTGGAACCCGACTTGAAGCGCGTGATCAGGATGAGGCTGCCCGGGAGGTACCGGCGGGTGCAGGTGTACCGTACCCGGGGCGTGATGGAGAAACAGCCGCCCTTGTTCCAGTCGAGCAGCCGGCCGAAGCAGCTGTCGGAATCGAACCGCGGCAGGCAACACCAGTCGATAACGCCCTCGCGGGAAACGAGTGCGGCGGTGTGGCAATCGCCGATGAGCCCGTAGCTCGCCAGCGGGGGGTAGGACTCCGAAGGAGTCACGCGGACGGGATCGCGGGGACCCGTCCCGGACCGGCGGTGAGCGCGCGACCCCCGCGGATCCGACGGACTCGCCCCTCGGGTGGGGTCGCGAGACCCCACCCTGGAGCGCAGAGCGCGCGCGAGTGACGGCGAAGCCGTCCTCGATTGGGCCTTTGTCGATCTGGGTGTCAAGCCCTGCCGGCGGGAGGCTGCGTAGCCTGCCGCGTCTTGGTGCCCTTGGCATCGCCGCCATTGGCACGATCGGTCACGCCGTTCAAGCCGAGATCGAGACTGCGCGCCGCCGCGAAACGCGCAGCGACGTCATCCCAGTTCCACACATTCCAGATCGCATCGAAGAACTTCGTTTTCTCGTTCAGATACTGCAGATACCAGGCGTGCTCCCAGGCATCGACGACGAGCAGCGGCACGACGCCCTGCACCGTGTGTGAATGATGATCATGAATCTGCACTGTGAGCAGGCGGGCCGAGGTGGGGTCCCAGACGAGCGCACCCCAGCCGGAGCCCATGCAGGTCGCGGCAGCCTTGGTCAGCTGCTGCTTGAACGGATTGAAACCGCCGAAATCGCGCTGGATCGCCGAGGCGAGCTCACCTGAGGGCTCACCGCCGCCACCCGGTTTCATGTTCTGCCAGAAAATGCTGTGCAGCACGTGCCCGGAAAGATTGAACGCCAGGGCGTGCTCGACCGCCGCGATGGCGGCGAAGTCCCCCTTGCTGCGCGCCTCTTCGAGCTTCTCCAAGGCCTGATTGGCCCCATCCACGTAGCCCTTGTGGTGCTTGTCGTGGTGCAACTGCATGATGCGCGCAGAGATATGCGGCTCCAGCGCGCCGTAATCGTAAGGAAGATCCGGAAGCACATATTTAGTCATCGCGAGAACTCCTGCTCATCGAAGGCCATTGTGGACCTCCGATATTCGCCGCGATGCGCCCTTGCTGGCAACGCGTGAATACCGGAGGCTCCACAGATCGCGCGTCCGGACGCGAAACCGCCGCGGATTATTTCGACGAACTATTGTCCGACGGCGGCGGTGGTGGCGTCGTCGTCGAATTCGGCCCAGCCGGCGGCGGAGTGGTTGAGGATGAGTTCTGATCCGGGGGCGTCGTCGTGCCCGAGGCGGGGGGTGTCGAAGTGTCCGCCGGAGGCGGCGAGGTCGTTGTTGACGATTGGTCCCCCGGGTTGCTGGACGGCGCGGTCGATTGCTGCTTGGAGCAGGCCGACAGCGCCACCAGGGCACCCAGGCACAGGATCACCAGACTGCGTTGCATAGATCACCTCACTGTGTAGGTCCTGAACAAGCGCCCGGCGGCCTGTCGTCTGTCCCAATCGCTTCCAAATCGCTGGGGACGCACTGGGCGCTCCCGTCCATCAGTCACCGGGCCGAGCACAACGCTCGGGACGCAATTCGCGTTCCACCGCTGGAGGCGCCCGGAGGCTAGTCTGCCGATAGCGTAGTCGGGGCAGTGGCAGCCGCCCGCCGTGCACGCGCGGTCCACCCCCCGTCCACCGCAGTCCACGGCCCCGCCCGCCAGGGGCGCGCCGGCGCAAGCTGTGGCGGGGCCGCAACACCTGCTATCCTCACGGACCGGTCCGTTTCGGGAGCACTTCAGTGCGTCATGCGGCCATCACAGGTTGGGGTAAGTGTCTGCCGCCGGCAGTCCTGTCCAATGCCGATCTCGCCAGCTTCCTGGACACTTCCGATGAGTGGGTGCTCAGTCGCACGGGCATTCGCGAGAGACGGGTCTCCCATGTCCTGATGGAAGATCTCGCTCATGTGGCGGCCAGCCGTGCTCTGGCAGCGGCGGCACTGGACGGCCGGGACATCGAGCTCATCGTGTTCGGCACCTGCAGCTACGACGATCAGGTTCCCAACATGGCCTCCGGCGTCCAGGCCCGTATCGGGGCGCTGGCGGCCGCGGCCATGGATGTGAACACGGCCTGTACGAGTTTCTCCTATGGACTGTCCACCGCCACGGCAATGATCCGTACCGGCATCGTGCGCAATGCGCTGGTGATCGGCGCGGAGCTGATCTCGCCGTTCATGGATTGGTCCGATCGCAATGTGGCCGTACTGTTCGGTGATGGTGCCGCCGCCGTGGTTCTGCAGGAGACCGAGCGCGAGGAAGGCGTGTTGGCCGAGCAGTTGGGATGCTACGGCGAAGCGCGGGAGACCCTACGCGTGCGCGGCATGGGCGGGCGCTACGCGAATCACGGAATGCTCTACGGCGACACGCGCTGGCAGTTCGAAGGTCAGGAGATCTTCAAACGCGCGGTTCAAGGCATGGTCATCGCCTCCGAACAGGCGCTCGGCAAGATCGGGAAGAGCGCACAGCAGGTGGACCTGCTGGTCCCTCATCAGGCCAACCTGCGCATCATCGATGCCGTTGCAAAACGGGCGGGAGTACCGCTGGAGCGCGTGTTCGTCAATGTGCAGCGGTACGGCAACATGTCATCGGCGACCGTCCCGGTAGCGCTGTGTGAAGCATTGGAAGAAGGTCGCGTGCGGCCGGGCGCACTGCTGCTGATGCCCGCCTTTGGTGGCGGCCTGACGTTCACGGCGCATGTCGTGCGCTGGGGCGAGCGGATAACGCCGCTTCAACAATCACGTGCGGAGCTGCCGCCCTGCGAAAAATCCGGGCTCGAGATCGTTCGGGATCTCGTGGCGGCGAAGCGGCTGGCTACTTCTTAGCGGCCGCGCGCTTCTTCTTCTTCGCAGGATCCTTCGGCCGGGTCTTGCCGAACGAGCCCTGGTAGATCTTGCCGCGTCGACTTCTCGGATCGCCCTTACCCATGTATCACCACTCCAAACGAAGGCGCGCAGTCTAGCATGCGCCGCTTGAACCGGCTGCGCGTCCTGGGCCCGGGGTCCCGGGCAATCGTCAGCAGCCAGGGTCCCTAGCCCGCCCCCGGCTCATCTCACCTCAGAGCCCAGCGCGTAGCGGAACGAAGCCTCGATCTTGTGCTCCCGCGACAGTTCCTCGCCTGGCAAAAGCTCTTCGCGTAACGCTGACTCCGTCGACACCTCCAGCCATTCGAGTGCGAATCGCCAGTGCGCATTCGGCTCGAACAGGTACGCGACCGTCCACGCGTGGCCGTACTGCGCGTAATCATCGCCAGTCGCAGTGGTGAAATTCGTCAACACCTCGAAACGATCATAGCGGACGCTCACCGTGTGACGTCCGCTCCGCTTGGAGATCAGCAGGAACTTCGCATCGAAGGGATAGCCGAGACGGTTGCCGCGTGGCTCGATGGTCGTCTCTCCCTTGAGCCACTGCGCAATGCCGGTCCAGCCGTTGGCGCTCTCCAGGCGCGCCCCGGCACTGTCGAATGCCGTCAGCCACGCGAAGATGTGCGTGGCGCCATCCTGCTGCGTGGGGTCAGCGCGATTGTCGTAGCGCAGAGCACGCACGAGCAGGCGATCCAGGAAGCGAGCTTCGACCCCTGCATACACGCCAGCCTTGCCATCGATCTCGTGAAATACTTCGCGAGGAATATTCAGTCCGGCGGTCGGGTTGACGCGGCCGAACAGCGTCGTCTGACGATCATCGAGCATGAAGCCCTGCGCAGCCAGCGCCACGCCCGCCGGCTCGTTCCAACCGTAGACCGCGCCGGTCAACCCCACATCGAACAGATGGCCCATGCGCGTTCCGAGCCAATCGATCTGTCCCTCCAGGCCGATGGTGCGCAGCTCCTCCCCGATCCATGTGTTGATTGCCGAGGGTGTCAGGCTGTAAGGAGACTCCCAGCCCGGTCCGCGGTTCTCCAGCGAAATGGGCGCGTAGAAGGCGCCGGCCTTGAAGCGCGCACGTAGTCCGTCGAAAGGATACGGACGGAACAACAGGTACGCCTCGGTGAGGTCGATGGGGTTCTTGTCGTGATCGCCCCAGTCGGAGGCATCCAGGTGCACCGACCACAGCTCACCGACGTTCTGATCCAGGGCCACACGCAGCCGTCCGAGCTGCAGTCCCGATTGATTGTCGCCGAAACGCAGCGCGCCCGTGCCGCCCTCGAGATAGGAGCGCTGCCCATCGGAGCTCAGCAGACGCGTATCCAGGTCGATCTCCCAGTCCGCTGCGTTTGCAATGGAGACCATGCACGCGCACAGAGCGATGGCAGCAGGCTTCATCAGTAGCCATCCCAGGAGTGCGGATGCGGGCCCAGTGGCGCCGGACGCAGCGGCTTGATCAGCCGCAGCTCATGGGTGACGCGATCGCCCGCGGCAACCGTCAGCTCGCGTTCGAGGTCATTCGCGTCATCGTTCATGCGCGGGTGCCAGACGGATACGCGGTACTTGCCTCGCGCGATGTCGGCGGTCCAGGAGCCGGAGGCGTCCGTGCGCCCGTAGTACTGGGCATCCGTGACGACCAGGTAACCCACCATCTCGTCGTGGATGTTGCAGCCGAGGGTCACGATTCCGGCCTGATCGAAGTGCACCGGCGGAAACTGGTTGCCGCGATACAGCGGCAGCGTGAAGCGCTTCGCCGGCGAGAAGGAATAGATCTGATGGCTCACCGTGTCGCTGTTGGGAAAGTCGACGCTCGAGCCCACGGGAATGATCAGCAGATCGGGATCAAACGCGCGGTTGATCTGATCCATGACCGCCTTGATCGGGGCGCTGGGACGGGCCTCAGGCGCCAGAGAGTGGATGGTGATCACCGCACCCGGCACGGGCCGGCCATCGGCGGAATGTACGGTAATCGTGACGGAGGCGCTCGCAGGAGACGCGGGAACGGCTCCGGGAACGGCCGCACTTCGAACGAGGCTCAGCAGGCCCGCGAGCAGCACGGCCGCCGCAGTCGGGTAGCCCCGATGCCAGCGGGCCAGGAACGCAGCCCCGAGGCCAAATTCTCGCGTAAACCCTCGATTCAGGCGTGCTGAACGTCTCATTCCTGCAGTTGGATTCTCGCGGTCACAGCCGCGTGGCGCCTACGATGTCGGCTCGCTCATTCGAGTCTGTTTCATGGGTAGTTTCCGCAAACGGCTTCTCGTACTGATCATCGGACTGGTGGTCGTCACTCAGACTGTGACGCTCGCCGCAGTGCTTGCCAGTACGGCGCACAACGTGGAAGCGCGCGCCGCGGAGCGGCTGAGCTCCGGAGGAACGTTCGTCGAGCAGCTGATCCGCTTCCGCGCCGTTCAGCTGGCCAGCGCAGTTGCGGTGCTGGCGGGGGACTTCGGTTTTCGCGAAGCCGTCGCGACCAAGAGCAGCGACCCGTCCACGATTCTCTCGGCGGCGAGTAACAACGCCCAGCGCATCGGTGCCGACATCTTCCTCGTCCTGGACACGCGTGGCCGCACGATCGTCTCGAGCGTGCCGCTGGGGGCCGACTCGGCGGCTCAGCTCGCCTTCGATGAGTCGCGCGCTGCACGTGACCTGCCGCACTTCGCGGTGCTCGGTAATCGCACTTACCAGTTCTTCCTGGCGCCCGTGCGCACCCCGGACACCATCGCCTGGGTCGCGATGGGATTCGCCGTCGATAACTCCTTTGCCGAAAAGCTGCGTGCCCTGGTCGGCGCGCACGTGACATTGATCGCCTACGGCGTGGACGGATCTGAGCACGTTTCCTCGACACTCCCCGGGACGCAACGCCTTCAGGTCGCGGGAAGCGATACGCCGCGCCCGGTCGCCGACCGGTTGCCGAGCGTCGTCGCCGTTGGCGGCGCGGAGTTCCTCAGCGTGTCGCAACGATTGGAGTCCAGCGGGGCCACCGTCGATGTGATTCTGCAGGAGCCGATGGAAGAGGTGTTTGCTCCGTACCGCGATGTGCGCGATGCACTGCTGGTAATCGACGGCATTGCACTCGCCCTCGCCGCCGTGATCGGCAGTCTGCTCGGGCGCAGCGCGACGCGGCCGATCGGCCAGCTCGCAGAAGCTGCCCACCGCATCCAGCAGGGCCAATACGACGTTTCCGTCGAGGCTTCCGGAGGCAACGAGTTCCGCAGCCTCGCGGCCGCCTTCAACTCCATGCAGCGCACGATCGCCGAGCGCGAAGCCGACATCACGCACCGTGTCTATCATGATCCGGTGACCGGGTTGCCCAACCGCGCGTTCGCCGAGCAGCGATTGTCCGAGCTCATCGGCCGCACCGGGCCCGGTGTGGGCACGGCCCTGATTCTGATCGACGCACGCAACGTCCGTGAGATCAACGGCTCACTGGGACATCACGTCGGTGACGACGTGATGCGGGAAGCGGCGCGCCGCATGCGGCAGAACGCGGGTGCTAGCGACGTAGTGGTGCGCGTCGCAGAGAGCCAGTTCCTGGTGATCGCCCAGAACTGCTCCACCGAACGCGCCGTCCTGTACGCCGATCAGCTCGCCGGCGTGGTCCGTTCCGGCTTCCATCTTGCCGGCACCTCACTGGATCTGAACGTCGCCGCCTCGGTCTGCGTGCACCCGGAGCACGGCAGCACGGCCGATGAGCTGTTGCGCCGAGTGCAGATCGCCCTCGAGGATGCCGATGACGGGCGGGGTCGCGTTGCGGTCTACCGTCCGGGAAGCGATGAGGTGCATCGACGCCGCCTCGCCCTGATCACGGACCTGCGTACCGCGATCGCGGAGGACAGCCTCACACTGGTGTACCAACCGAAGGTCGCCATGGCGACCAAGTCGGTCAAGAGCCTCGAGGCGCTGGTACGCTGGACTCATCCACAGCTTGGCAACGTGTCACCGGCGGAGTTCGTGCCCCTCGCGGAGCGCACAGGCAACTCCCGCGACCTCACCAGCTGGGTGCTCAAAGCCGCCATTCGCCAGATGCGTGAGTGGCAGCGCGACGGGCTCGAAATAGAGGTTGCCGTCAATCTGTCGGCACCGGACATTCTGGACCCGGGCCTGGGAGATGAGATCCTGGGACTGCTGCAGAAGTACCGCGTCGCCGCGAGCTCGCTGGTGCTGGAAATCACGGAGAGCGCGGTCATGCGCGATCCGCAGCTCGCTGCGCGTCACATGCAGCTCCTGCGCATTGCCGGCGTCAGATTCTCCATCGACGACTTCGGCACCGGCCATTCCTCGCTGGCACAACTCAGCCGCCTCCCCGTCGATGAGCTCAAGATTGACCGCTCCTTCGTTACGCATGCACGCCTGGGCAGCGATGAAGCGACGATCATCACCTCGACGATCGGCCTCGGTCACAGCATGGGACTGAGCGTCGTTGCCGAGGGCATAGAGGAACCCGAGGCCTGGGGTCTGCTCCGCCAGCTCGGCTGCGATTTCGCGCAAGGGTATCTGATCAGCAAGCCGCTGGCGGCGCAGGACGTGCACGCGTTCGTGCGCACCGCCAATCAGGTGTTGCCGGCATCCGACTCGACGGTGATGCAGATTCAGGCGCTGGCGGCCCTCACTGGGCGCAAGTGAGGGCCGGGTGCACGGTGCCTGTGCGCGCGTGCCGCCGGGCAGCACCACTTGCGTGCAGCAATCCTGGCTCACTCGCCACGTCTGCAGCCAGCTCACCTCAATTCAGCCAGTTGACACCGCTCCGAGACGTGGCATGGCAGTTGCAGCCTGCCAGTCAGGTTGCACCACCTACGGCGCGCCTGAGGACAAAGGCGTCCATGACATGCGAGGGTACGGCCGCATGCATGGGCGCCTCTTGTTCGTCAGCCGCCTCGCTTGGCGCGACGCGAAACACGAAGGAGCACGTGATGGTTTCTGTAGCGCAGATCGCACTGGTGCAAGACACATGGCGGAGGGTTCTACCCATCCAGAACGAGGTGGCGCGGTTGTTCTATGAGCGCCTGTTTGAGCTCGATCCGAGCCTGACCTCGCTGTTTTCCTCCATCGACCTTCGCGCGCAGGGGCGCAAGCTCACCTCCATGGTGAGCGTCGCCGTCAATGGATTAACGCGGCTCGACTCGATCGTCCCCGCGGTGCGGGAGTTGGGGCACCGACATGCGGGGTACGGTGTCAAGGATGCGCATTACGACACCGTTGCCAAAGCGTTGTTGTGGACGCTCGAGCAAGGGCTCGGGGACGCGTTCACTCCGCAGGTACTGCTCGCATGGACGGAGGTGTACGGCCTTCTGTCCACGACCATGAAAGAGGCGGCTGCGGCCCGGGCCGCATGATGAGGACCGGGTGCTTGGAGACTTACCGCGCGCTCGTGTCCGTACCGGAGCCCGCGTTCTGCGTCGGCCGCGAGGACCTGTCACATTGAGGAAATGATGCGCACGGTGCCCCGTGCGTGCGCATATACACCTCTCATTGTATGCACAAATGTGCACGCTACCCAGGCGGGCAACCCGGGGTCGCCGTGTCGAATTCAAGGTGGCGCGTCCTGCCCCCTCAGGGCGTCGCCGCATAATCGATGGACACAGTGCCCGTCTTCACGACCCCCGCATCGTTGGTATAGCTGAATCCAAGAGTCAGGGTACCTGCGGCGGCCGCGGAGGGCGCATAGGTCAGCGACAGATCGCAAGTGGCACCGCCGCTGACACTCGTGCAGCCAAAGGTGTTGGGTCCGCCCCACCCCGCAGGCAGCGGACTGAGTCCGGAAGTCACGGAGAGATCGCTTGCCGGGTTGCCATCATCCGTCGTGAACACGATATCGACGGGCGTGCTGTTGCCGACTTGCACGGCGACCGCGCTCTGGCTGGGAGTGCCGACGATGTTGTCATCCGTCGTA
>CAZLYG010000088.1:0-1019 GCA_964563075.1 uncultured Steroidobacteraceae bacterium
CCGTTCCCGCGGCAGCAGCGCTTGCGCCCCGAGTGCTGCAACTGGTGAACGAAGTCCGCGAGCGCGGGACTCGCTGTGGCGGCCGCTCCTTCGGGCCGGTGAAACCGGTGACCTGGTCCGCGACGCTGACGGGTGTCGCCTCCGCGCATGCGCTCGACATGGCGGAGCACAATTACTTCGAACACGTGGATCTCGCCGGGCAGTCCCCGGCAGACCGCGTGCGCTCCGTCGGATACCGGGAGAAGCTGGTCGGCGAAAACATCGCTTATGGACCCGAGACCGTGGATGAGGTCATGCAGGGCTGGCTGGACAGCCCGGGGCACTGCGAGAACATCATGGATCCCCGCTTCGCCCAGATGGGTGTCGCGGTGGCGCCGGGTCGCTCCGCCCGGCGCGGGCTGTATTGGGTGCAGGTGCTGGCCGAGCCCCGCGCGTAGTTGCCCGGCGCTGCGTTGACTTGGCGCACGTTGATCGGCGCCCCCGGACCGAGCCCGCTTGACCAAGCTGCGGTCGAGGTTACGCCTCGACGAATTCGGCCACCTGCGCGCGCCCAGAGGGCGGTATTCCTCCTGTAAAATTGCGGGCCACGCGCACGACGGCGAGCGTGCTCATGATGGAGGACACATGTCAGACCGTGACCAGAAGCCAGCGTTGACGCAACCCGGCCGCGCACGGCGTCGATTCCTGGAGAGCACGGCGCTCGCCGCTGTTGGGACTTCGGCCGCGGTTTTAGCCGGTAGCCCGACCAAGGCGCGCGCCGCGGAGGCAGGGGAGTGCCCCGCGGTGCCGACGCCGATGAAAGAAGTCGCAGGCAAAGTTGCCTTCATCACCGGGGGCGACAGCGGGATCGGCCTCGGAGTCGCGCGAGCGTGTGCGGACGCCGGCATGAAGGTCGTGATCACCTATCGCACCCAGGCTCATCTGGATGAGGCGATGAAGTATCTGCAGAGCGCGGGGGATCGTGTGCACGCCATCAACCTGGACGTAGTCGTCGGATCCTGATCGTAGCGATAGCCGGC
>CAZLYG010000088.1:1029-13823 GCA_964563075.1 uncultured Steroidobacteraceae bacterium
CCTGGACGTGACCGATCGTGCCGCCATGGAAAAGGCGGCGCTCGAGACTCTGCGGGTGTTCCAGAAGGTGCACGTCGTGGTCAACAATGCCGGCGTCGGTGTTGTCGGTGGCCTGAGCACCGCAACCTATGACGACTGGGACTGGGCGATGAGTGTCAATCTCAACGGCGTGTTCAACGGCGTGCGGACGTTTCTGCCGCGCATTCAAGCTCACGGCGAAGGCGGACAGATGGTCGCGACCTCTTCCCTGGCCGGGCTGCTGGCGCACGGCCCCGCCGGCGTCTATACGGCTTCGAAGTTCGCCGTCGTGGGCATGATGGAGGCGCTGCGCAACGAGCTCGCCGATACCAACATCGGCGTGTCCGTGTTCTGTCCCGGCCTGGTGAACACGAACATCGGCACCTCCAACCGCAATCGCCCGGCCACGCTGGCGGACTCCGGCTTCAAGCCGGATGCGAAAATGCTGGCCCGCATGCCGAAGGAGATGCGCCAGATGCGTGGGCCGCCGCCCGGCATGGACGCCTATGAGGCCGGCAAGCGCGTGCTGCAGGGCATCCGCAACAACGACCTGTACATTCTGACGACTCCCGAGTACGAAGATGAGTTCCGGGCGCGCGGCGAAGCCATCGTTGCCTCGCTGCCTACGGATGTGAAGGCGCCGGAGATGCGCGTGACGCTGGGGCGCATGATTCTCGGCAAAACTGTCTACGCCAGGGTGCGCGATCGCAAGAACTGCGAGCGTGCGCGTACCCGCAAGGCCTGACCGTCCGCTATGATCTCGCCTGTGCAGACAGGCGAGATCCCCGTGATGGCCACATTGTTCGATCCCTTGCGCGTCGGCGAGCTGAGCTTGCCGAATCGCATATTGATGGCGCCCCTCACGCGCATGCGCTCCGGCGCTGCGCGCATTCCGAATGCGCTGATGGCGCAGTACTACATGCAGCGCGCGTCCGCGGGCCTCATCCTTTCGGAGGCGACTGTCGTCACGCCGATGGGCGTCGGTTATGCCGATACGCCTGGAATCTGGTCCTCCGAGCAGGTCGACGGGTGGAAACAGGTGACCAGCGCGGTGCATCAGGCCGGCGGGCGCATGTTTCTGCAGCTCTGGCATGTTGGCCGAATCTCGCATCCGATGTTCCTCAATGGCGCGACTCCCGTCGCGCCCAGCGCAGTGGCGCCGAAGGGCAATGTGAGTCTGGTGCGTCCGGAGACGCCGTACGTGGTTCCCCGGGCGCTCGAGCTCACCGAGATTCCCGCGCTCATCGAGGCGTTTCGTCGCGGCGCAATGAATGCGCAGCTGGCCGGTTTCGACGGTGTGGAATTGCATGCCGCCAACGGTTATCTGATCGACCAGTTCCTGCAGGACAACGCCAATCTGCGCTCCGACGAGTACGGTGGCTCCGTCGAGAATCGAGCCCGGCTGCTGCTCGATGTCGTCGATCAACTGGTATCTGTCTGGGGCGCGGGGCGCGTGGGCGTGCATCTCGCGCCGCGCAGCGACGTGCATGACATGGGGGACTCCGATCGTGTCAGCACCTTCACCCATGTTGCACGCGAGCTTGGACGGCGGCGCATTGCTTTCATCTGCGCACGCGAGCGTCTCGGCACTGACCGTATCGGCCCGCGCCTCAAGGCGGCGTTCGGCGGTGTGTATGTGATGAACGAAGGTTTCACTCTCGAGAGCGCCGCACAGGCCGTGGCGAGCGCTGAGGCGGACGCGGTCGCCTTCGGCAAGTTGTTCATCGCTAATCCGGATCTGCCGCGGCGCTTTGCGCTGGGTGCCCCTCTGAACGAGTGGCAGGCCGACAAGTTCTACTTCGGCGCTGCCGCAGGATACGTCGACTATCCGGCGTTGGCGGCGAGCGGCTGAGGCCAAGGCCGCCGGCGTGCATTCCGCGGAACGCCCGCGCAAAGCAGCCGGCTCAGGCCTTTCACTGCCGGGATACCGGACTCACCTGGAGCGTTCTACCCTTCATGAAACACGTTTTCGCCGCGGGAATCGGCGCACTGCTCGTCCTCGTGACGGGAGGGTGCGACAAACTCGGCATCGGGCATCACGAGCAGGGCCCGGACGAAGCGCCGACCGCGCAACAGCTGCAGAAGATTGCCTACATGTCCTCCGACGATTCGGGCCCCGGCGGGCGCAAGACGTATACCCGTTTCGAAGAGGCCAAGACCTGCGGCGACTTCGAGCTGGCAATGCGTTGGAATCGGCCGCCGGGTGTGGAGGGCGGCTCATTTCATCAGAAGATGGTGTATCTGGATGCGACCGTGCCGGCCGACCTGCCGAAGAACACCGAAGTATTCATTCGCGGCACGATCCAGGAAGGGGACATACTGCCCTCGGGCTCCGGGCGCTGGTTCGTTCGTATGCAGGACGGAACGCTGGTGGAGGCCGTGGAGGATTCCGGCTATATGGAGAAGGAGGCGCAGGCCGCGCAGGAGAACAGCAAGCAGACCGCACTGGTGAGTCCCGAGAAGCCGCACCGGGTGCTGTGCGCCCATGGCGTCTACCAGGGTGTCGCCGGCAAGGATCCGTCCAAGGACGCCAAGATCCCGCTGGTTGCGGTGCTGTTCGCCATGGACCGGAAGAAATGAGCCGGCGCAGCTCTCACCATCTGGATCGCATCACAGGAATGTTGTAGGTCATGACACTGAAACTATATCTGCATCCTCTGTCCTCGTACTGCCACAAGGTGCTCATGGCACTCTACGAGAACGACACTCCGTTCCAGCCCATCCTCGTCGACGCGACGACGATCGGGCAGTTCAGAACACTCTGGCCGCTGGGAAAGTTTCCGGTGCTGCACGATGAGGGGCGCGGCGAGCTCGTTCCGGAGTCCACCATCATCATCGAATACCTGAGCCTGTACTATCCGGGCAAGGTGGCGCTCATTCCCTCCGATCCCGAGCGTGCGCGCCGGGTGCGGATGCGCGATCGGTTCTTCGATCTGTATCTGCACACGCCGATGCAGAAATTCGCCGGCGACCGGCTGCGTCCGGCGGACAAGCGAGATCCCTACGGAGTCGATGAAGCACGACGCGCGTATGTCGCAGCGCTGGACATGGTGGAGTCGGACCTGGCCGGCAAGAGCTGGGCGGTAGGGGAAGAGTTCACGATGGCGGACTGCGCCGCGGGACCTGCGCTGTTCTACGGGAACCGCTTCTTCGGTCCGCTGCGCGAGACGCATCCGCTGTCGATGGCGTACCTCGATCGGCTGATGCAGCGTCCGTCGTATGCGCGCGCCTTGAGGGAAGCGGAGCCGTACATGCACCTGTTGCCGAAGTAGGGTAAGGCCGTACCCGAAGGCGGTACGGCTTTAAACTTCACCGGCGGGCGGCTTTCGCGAGCAGAACGCCCGGCACCTTGGTGAGCTGGCTCTCCATGCCCAGGGCCGCCCTCTGGCTCCACTCCGGCGTACTGTGCGGTTCGACGGTGATCACCATCCGCGCGGCGCCCTTCTCGCTGAAGAACTCAACGCGCATCCGGTGCTCGTAAGGCTTCAGGCCGGGTATGAAATCGATGACGTGCAGGAGCTCCAGGTGCCGCAGCGGTGCGATGGCGCCAAAGCGCCCGTGGGTGCTGTGTGAAAGCGGCATGTTGGCCTTTTTCATGAACTCGATCTGCTCGGGGGCGCTGGCGATCATGTCGTAGATCAGCTCACCGCCGGTTCGCGGATCGAGCTTGTGCACCTGCACGCGAAACCCTGCAGGGCCCCACCAGGATTCGAATCCTTCCTTCGTGGTCCACAGCTCCCACAGGTCGTGGACCTCGGCGTTCTCGTAGCGGCGCTCGAAGCGCACGGGCGTCTGCGCAGCGGCAGTGCTTTCCGGGGTCATGGGTCTTTCCTCCTGCGATTGGATTTCGGTGGCGATCGCTCGATTCGCCTGGCTTCCAGAGCCGCCGCAAAGCGCTCGAGGCGCCCTTCCCAGAGGGCGCGAAACCCTCCCAGCCAGTCGTCCATTTCCCGAAAAGGCTCCGGACGCAGCGAGTACAGCCGCAGCTGGCCCTCGGGACGCACCTTGACGAATCCGGCCTCGAGCAGAATGCGCAGGTGCCGCGATACCCCCGATTGATGAATATCGAGGGCCGCCACGATGTCGCTGACGGGCATACAAGCGTCGTGACAGCGTGTGAGCTGGCGGGGCCTTCACCCCGGAGCTTCAGACCGGCGCGAGCTGGCTGCGCGGCTCGCGCCGGCCTGATGGCTACTGCACCGGAGCCGGCGCCGGAATGACGCCAGCAGGTAGCGGGAAATTGCCGTCGAAGGGCGGCCAGTTGGGTACCGGCCGCTCGGCTCCCGGGTAGTACATCGCCGTCCAGATGTTGCGGATCTTGCCGTCCTCGATCCAGAACCATTCGCTGAACGCGTTGCGCGGTACGGGTGAGCCGGCGCGCCGGATGAATACCGCCATGCCGAGCACTACGCCGGCCTCCTCGTCGACGAACGCGACACGGCGCCCCGCAACGTTGGCGAGATTGAAATTGGCGAACCCAGAGACGCAATCATCACCAACACCACCGCGGCGCCCCGTGACCCGGGTGCCATTCTCGTAGCGATTGCAGCCCGGGTGCGCACGCACGACGCTGCCGTCGTGCGAGGTGATTCCATCGAAGTAGCTGTTGACGATGGCGAGCATCGTAGCGCGGGGGAGGCGCTTGTCACTGGGGATGACACGCTCCGGTGGAGGTGTCGCCGTGAGGCTGTCGGGATTCCATGAATTCGGCGGCTTCGCGCCAGGCAGGCCCGGATCGCCGTCGCGCGCGATATACCACTCGGCCTCGGTGATTGCCCGGTCCTCGACACGCAGCCGCGCGGTGACGATTGCGAGCTTGCCGCTCTCATCGACGATCCCGTAGTAGGCCGCCTGGCCGCTCACCGGATCGAGGTAACGACGCTGTACCTTGCCCAGTGCCGTGACGCTCTGCCAGACACCTTTGCCCAGCGGGATATTGATTGCGTTCTCCGTGTGGCGATAGCTGCCCGCCAGAGGCGCCGCCGCAGGATCGTGCTTGATGACCGCCGCCAGGTATCGGTCGAGCAGCGACTTCAGGCACATACGGTCGCAGTCGGCCGCCTGCGCGGCTCCAGTCGCGGCGAGGGGGAGGATGGCCAGCAAGACAACAGCAGCGATACGCATTGCAAAGCACCCCCGATGAGCTGAAAGGACGCGCCGAGGCGGCCGGGCTTCGTGGGTATGCGGCCCGCTCGTGCCTGGAGATCTTAGCGCACAAGATCGAAGCCTCGGCTGGCGCGGCACTCTTCGCGACCGCCCGGCGGTGAGTCAGCCCTCGTTCTTGACTGACTCGAGCCCATCGCGGACGCACTGTGAGACCAGCGCAGGGCCGCGGTAGATGAGTCCGGTGTAGATTTGAATCAAATCGGCGCCGGCGGCGCGCATCGCGCGTGCCGCCTCGACCGAGTCGATCCCACCCACACCAATGATCGGGAACCCAGGGCCGAGTGCCATGCGCAGGGCCGTAACGGTGCGAATGGCCAGCGGACGCAGCGGCCGCCCGCTGAGGCCCCCGTCGCGTGTGCTGGTGGAGACACCGACTGCCTCACGGCTGAGAGTCGTGTTGGTTGCGACCACGCCGTCCAGAGGCAGCCGCTTGAGGATAGTGACGATGTCCTGCAGCTCTGCCGCCGTCAGATCCGGCGATATCTTGAGCAGCAGTGGCAGCTCGCGCGCCCGGCGCAGCTGAGCTCTTTCCTGCAACAGTGCCGACAGCAAGGGCTCGAGCCACTGCGGCGACTGCAAAGAGCGCAGTCCCGGAGTGTTTGGCGAGGAGACGTTCACGACGACATAGTCTGCAACCTGGCGCACAGCCCGCAGACAGCTGACGTAGTCATCGATTCCGCGCTCGAGGGGGGTGCTTGCGTTCTTACCGATGTTGATACCGACGACACCGCGGTACTTGCGGTGGCGCAGTCGAGCTGCGGCGGCCTCGGCGCCTTCGTTCGGAAAGCCGAGGCGATTGATCAACGCGGCCGCCGCGGGGATGCGAAGCAAACGCGGTGGCGGCTGACCCGCCTGGGCCCGCGGCGTCACGGTGCCCACCTCTATGAAGCCGAAGCCCAGAGCGCCCAGGCCGTCCACGGCGACCGCATCCTTGTCGAAGCCCGCGGCGAGTCCGACCCGGTTGGGAAAGCGCAGACCGAGGCACTTGACCGGCGCTGCGGCACGGATACGGGGACCGCGGCGCCCGGCCAACCGAATGGCCTGCAGCGCGAGGCGATGAGCTCGTTCCGGCTCGAGGGCAAACCAGGCAGGTCTAAAGGTGCGATACCACATGCACTGGGCCCTTCATCAATCCACGCCCGGGTGCGCGTGTCCTTCCCCAGGTATGGCAATGATGTAATTCAGCCCATGTTCCGCTCCGGCTCCGATGTTTGTGACGAAGGGGAGGGTGCGGTTTTTGACGCCCGCCTCCCGGGTGTATCCGAGCTGAGCGTTGGTCGCCTGATTCGCATAGAACATGTAATGGCCGGGTGAGGCATGGATGACCGCGCCGCTATGCGTATCGAGATCGACGTCGCCTGCGAGCATGTAGGCGACTCCGCCCGTTTGTGGCGCACGAAACTGGCCGCTGGCAAAGCCTGCATCGATGGCTTTGCGGATGGCCTCGACGGACTGTCCCGCCGCCAGCATCTCGCCCACTTTGAGCATGACCGGCAGGAATGTCCCCGCGCCCTGCGTATCCCAGCACGTTGGCTTGAACTCGGAACTGCCATAGAGAAAGGCGTCGCGATTGAGGAGGCAGGTGAAGCCGTTGCCACCGTCACGGACGCGCTCAAACCCGTGTGGACCGTAAACATAGACAGCGGCGCCGGCACGCAGGTGCTCCGGGGCAGCCGACAACGCAAGTCGCTGCTCCGTATCCCGCGGCAACACGGCATTCAACGTGGCCATTGCCTGCGCGGTCTTGTCCTGTGACCACGCGGCTACGGCTGCGACCATCATTACCAGACTCAGGCAAACCGCTTTCATGACTCCCCCTGTGTATCACGGCTGTAACCGTTGTGCTTACGCAGTAAAGTCCCGCGCGGCAATGATAGATTTGCAAAGAAATGCCTGCTGGACACTGCGCCGCATTCGTCTGCTGGCGGCGGTTGCCCGTCTGCAGGGAACGGCATTGACGAGTCTGCGAGGGCTTGCTGACGATGACCTCCTCGGCGGGCAGCGCTGGTCGGTGCAACCATCCGGCACTACGTTGATGAGCGCCGCCGCAGCTGGGATAGCTCGGGTCCGCGTCCGTGCAGACGACGCTGTGGTATCCGGCGCCGCGCTCGCCTGGTGCTGGCAGCGCCTCGGCGGCGACAGGCAGCTCGATGTTTGACGTGCCCCCGGTGTTGCAGGGTGCGCCGCTAGCTACTGTCCAGGAACGCTATCCGCTCGTCCTGATCTCCCATGGTACCGGCGGTTGTGCGCCCGCGCTGCTGTGGCTTGGGCATGTTCTGGCTGCGCACGGTTATATCGTTGCTGCCGTCGATCACCACGGCAACACTTGCGGCGAGGCCAAGTTGGACGCACGAGGGTTCTTTGTGTGGTGGGAGCGCGCGCAGGACCTGTCTGCGGCTTCGCGTCCAAGGATCTCGCGGATATCCGCATTCCCGTGGAAATAGTCGTAGGCGCGGGCGACACAACGGCTCCGCCGGCCACCAACGCGCAGCGTTACGCATCGTTGATTCGCGGCGCCCGGATACGGGTGATTCCTGGGGGCGTCGGCCACTACGATTTCACGCCGGTATGCACCGAAGAGGGAAAGAAGATGGTCCAACGCATCTGCGACGATGCGCCCGGGGTTGATCGTCGCGCGGTGCAACGGGAGGTCAGCGCGGCAGCAGTTGAGTTCTTTGCGCACGCACTCCCGCCGCCGCGGTGACTGCCATCGCCGTTGGCGACTGGCGCGTGCTACCGGGCTCCTGCGCAGGCCGCCAGCGCGTCGAATGCTGAGCGAATGACCTCATCAGTGATCTCGCGAGGGGCCTGGAACCGCTCGAACAACAGGCCTTCCGTGAGTGCGTTCAGCAGACGTACGAAGTGGGCCGGCGGTATCGGCAGGTCCTTCGCCGCGATGAAGCGCAACAGGCCCTGTTCCGCCATGCGATAACCTTCCGCGGAATACCGCTCCAGCTTGGCCTGCATTTGCGGGTGCGTCAGCGCGTAGATCTGGAACTCCAGGGCGCGCAATGCCATGGCCTGGCGCGCGGGTGCGGCGGCGATGACGGCGTCCGCAAGAAAGCGCATCTGCTCCTTGAGGGTGGCCCCTGTCTTGAAGGGCGGAATGATGGGTTGCCAGCGCGACTCGAGCACCGCCATGAAGAGTTCGTCCCGGTCTTTGAAGTTGCCGTAGATGGCGCCGCGGCTCATCCCGGCAAGCGCGGCGACCTGCTCGAGCGTGATGTTGTGATAGCCCTTCTCTTCAATGAGCCGAGCAGCCGCAGTGATGAGCGCTTTACGTGTGCGCTCGCGCTTGCCCCCGGGGGCGGGGGGGCGTCTCTGACCAGTGTGCCGGGTGGGGTTTCTAGCAGCCATGGATCGATGCGCGTTTGCGTGCGAAAATACACTCTTGTATTTTATACATGAGCGTATATTCTACGCCGTTTCGGAGAGCACGCCATGTCCGTGTTGCTGTGGACGATCGCGGTGATCGCTGCACTGCTGGCTGCGGGCTATGTCTACGAGATAGTGCAGGAAGCGGGCGACCGCCGCCGTTACCCCGCCCCCGGCCGTCTCATCGCCGTTGGCAACCGGTGCATGCATCTATTCTCTCAGGGAGATGCACCCGGGCCGACTGTCGTGATCGAACAGGGCATGGCATGCCCGGCGATCGTATGGCGCGGGGTTCAGAGGCAGATCGCGCGGTTTGCCCGCGTATGCACCTACGATCGCGCGGGATTCCAGTGGAGCGATGCGGCTCCTGCGGGGCGGACTCTGGATGATCGGGTCACCGACCTGCACGCGGTGCTGCAGGGTGGCGGTGTTCCGGCTCCCTACCTCTTCGTCGCCCACTCCCTCGGCGGGTTGCTCGTGCGGCGGTTTGCGGCACGATATCCGGACCTGGTGGCCGGGATTGTGTTGGTCGACTCACCCGATGAGGCTGTGATATTCCGCAGCGCCCTGGCTCCTTTCTATGCGCAGGGCATCCGTATGCAGCAGATCCTGAGTGTCGCAGCGCGCTTCGGCCTGTTGCGCCTGCTCGGCAGGCGCGTGCCCATGCTCATGCTGCCGGATGATCCTGAGGGGTATTCACTATGCGTGCGGCCGGGGCACGCCGCTGCTGCCGCCGATGACTTCCGTGCGGTGCTGAGCGCCTCCGAAGCTATCCGCCAGCCACAGCAACCGGGATCCCTCGGCGACCGGCCATTGCTCGTACTGGCGCACGGAGTTCCGTTTCCTGCGGTGGCTGCGGTGATGGAGGAGGGATGGAAAGAGGGTCTGGAGCGGGTGTGCCGGCTATCGAGCAACAGCCAGCTCGTCATGGCACACAAGAGCGGCCACCTCATTTATATGGACGAGCCGGATCTCATCGTGGAGTCGGTCCGGCGGGTGCATACTGCCATTCGCGAGCGAAGCCCGTCGGTCGGGCGGGATGCGTCGCTCACGGGTGCGTAGGAGCGCCGCCTCATGCTCGAGCGATTGCCCCTGGGCGCGGTCATTGCGCTGAGCTTCATCACCGTGCGTGCAGCTGCAGCGCCACAAGCCCCGCTCGCCCTTCACGATCTGTTGACTGTGGGCGCCGCGCCGACGGCGCTGACATGGGGCGCCACACGGCGACAGATTCAACGCCGCTATCCCGAGGTGATCGAGCATCCCGCCTTCATCGGCTTCCGTCTGCAGGGGAGGGTGAGCGAGCAGGGCTGCACGTACAACGTGTATCTGAGCGGCGGCCGTAAAACGGATCAGCTTTCGCAGATCTGGATCGTGCATCGCGCCGGGCCGCTCGCTGAATGCAGGCAGCAGCTGGAGTCAGCGCTCGCAGCGCTGTATGGACGGCCTGCAACCAACAACATGCCGGCGACTGCGAATTCGGGGCCGGCCACCCTGTGGAGCTGGCAGAGCGCGACCACCTGCGTGAATCTGAGGTGGGAAGAGCAGGGAGTCGAGCACGGAGTCTCGCCTCTGACGGCCAGCCTGGGCGACCTGCACGGAGGCTGCGATTGACGCCCAAAGCCATTCTCTTCGATCTCGTATTCGTTCTACTGGCCGATCTGCTCGGACTCGCGGTTCCCGGTGCGTGTACGCTACGCCGACCCTGACTGGGGGATCGTCTAAGGGTAGGACATCGGACTTTGACTCCGGTAATCGTGGTTCGAATCCACGTCCCCCAGCCAAAAAAACCGAGAGGGCCCCGCGCCCCGGGGCCCTCGTGGTTTTTGGCCGGTGACGTGGATCGCGAGCCCGTTCCCCGGGCTCGCCCGAAGGGCCGCAGCGCCGCAGGCGCGCAGGCACAAACCCGCGTCCTGCGGGCTTGAGCGCGTACGCGCTCCGGCGAGCGTCGACCCCAAAAGGCGCGAGGCCGCAGGAGCGCAGGGATCGTCCCCGCAGCCCGCGTGGCCAAGCAATCGACCCGATGGGACGAATTCCCCGCCGGCGTTAGCGACTAGGCTTTGGCTCAGGTCCCCGTACCTGCCCGCCGCCGGAACAGCAGGTGATACACCAGCAGAAACACAATTGCCCCGACCACAGCCACGATCAGACTGTAAACGTTGAGCCCACTGACTCCCGACATCCCGAAAGCATGGAAAATCCAACCACCGACCACGGCGCCAACGATTCCAAGCACGATGTCGAGAAAGAAACCCTCGCCGCTCCTGTTGACAATCTTGCTTCCGATGAACCCTGCTATCAGACCGAGGACGATCCACGCTATGAAGGACATATGTCTCTCCTAATCGTAGGTTCGGGTCGTTTTCGCTGAAGTCATCCGCGCGTGCAGCGGCCCGCCGACCGCACCGCCAACATCGACGAGTTCTTGTATGCGTCGTTTCTCGATCCGCTTTGCGACGTGTGCGGAGTGCGCGCACGGTTGACGTGGACATCATTCCACCAAAACGCGGTGATTGCCAACAGCATTGAACCCTCCGTCGTCCGGGATCCAGCTACGCGGCGGCGTTCCAGGTAGCGCTCGTCTGCGAGCCTGAGCACAACCTGAGCGGGATGCGGCTAGTGCCAGCCGAAAGGGCATTTGTTGCCTCGGATGTCGGCGCTCAGGTCACACCGCAAAAACCGCATCTGGCGACAAGCGGACAGACCGGAACCGAGGCGAGCACGTAAGGTGTTCTGCAGGGCCCGCAGAGCGGCGCCCCGCAACGTTTCTTGCCCAGAGGAGTCACGTGCCGTGCGCGCATCGGTCTCATTTTTGCTGTGGTGTGTGGTTGGCGCCGCTTCGCTTTCCGCCGATCCCCACGGGATTGGCGCCGCTTCGGTTGGCGCCGCTGCGGCGCGGCCGCTGCAATACGCCAGCCTGGGCGACTTCCGGCTCACGAGCGGGGCGGTGATCCGCGATTGCCGCGTCGGCTTCCGCACGTTCGGCGCTCTGAACGCCGATCGTTCCAATGCGATCCTCTTCCTCACCTACTTCGGAGGGACGAGCGCGCAGATCGCGCCTTTCATCCCGTGGCTGGGGCTCGATAAGTATTACGTCATCGCGGTGGACGCACTCGGGAACGGGGTGTCCTCATCGCCTTCGAACAGTCGGCGCCAGCCGCGGATGCGGTTCCCGCAATTCACCGTTGGCGACATGGTCGCGACCGAGCACCAGCTTCTGGTGCAGCATCTGGGAATCACGCACGTGAAAGCAGTGATGGGGATCTCGATGGGGGGTATCCAGACGTTTCAATGGATGGTGACGTACCCCGACTTCATGGACGACGCCATCCCGATGCTCGGCGCACCTCGGCTAGGTCCCTACTCGCTCCTGCACCTGAGGTTGGGGATGGACCTGATCATGGACAGTGCCGCCTGGAAAGGCGGCAACTATGAAGCCCACGACCCACCGGCCGCCGTGGCCAGCACGGAGCTGGCGGATCTGCTTTTATCCACACCGGAGTACGTGGACACGCATACCGACCGCGGGCAGCTCTTCAGGCGAATCGCGGCCTCCGCGACCTCTACCGTGGGGCACGATGCCAACGACAAGATCCGACAGACCCAGGCACTGCTGCAGCACGATGTCTCCGCGGCATTCGGAGGTTCGATGGCCGATGCCGCCGCCGCAGTCCATGCCAAGGCTCTCATCGTCGTCTCGGCGTCCGACCACGTGGTGACGCCGGGCCCGGCGCTGGAATTCGCGCAACTCATGAATGCCAGAACCCTGGTGCTGAACGATGAGTGCGGTCACGACGCCATCGCCTGTGAGCTGGCGAAAGTGGCCGGGGCAATTCATGATCTGCTCCATTGAAGGCACCCGAGGGCCGCCATGACATTCGACCCCGCGCTCATCTGGAAATGCGCGCGTGTCGTCGTGCCGGCCTGGGCCGGCGCCTCGGTATTCTTCACGGCTGTCCTGATGCTGAGTGATCTCGGCGGTCATAAGTCCCTGGGTTTTGTCCTTTACGGCAACGCCGTGCACTTTGCTCTGTGGGCGTGCCTTCTGCCCCTGATCTGGCACATCGCGAGCGTGTTGCCGATCACGAGCGGGAAGCGAATCTGGAACGGTCTCTCGTTACTGGCGATCGTCGCCGTGCTTGCCGCACTCGTCGCCATCTGCTACTGGGCGCTCATCTATTCGAGCTACTTTCCCTACCGTTCCACCTATCCTTCGTTGCGAGAGCTGCTGCAGTCGG
>CAZLYG010000089.1:0-13776 GCA_964563075.1 uncultured Steroidobacteraceae bacterium
ATCATCTTGCCCGTGGTCTCGTTGATTATCCGCTCCATGCGGGCGGACACTCGAAACTTGCCGCCGCAGTATCGCACCATCTCCTTGTCGAAGCTCAAGCCGCGGTTGCGATTGCGCTCGTTGAGCGTCTGGAGAATTTCCCCGAGCGGCTTGACTTCGACCACCTCCCCGGGCTGCAGATCGAGGCTTCCCGAGGGTGTCGGGGCTCCCTTGGGAATCGTGCCTCGAGCATACGGGCTCGGAGTGTGCAGCACCTGGAGGTGAGCGCGCTCGTACAGCCAGCACCAGAAGCGATACCCGACGCCGATGCTGCGCAGGTTGTAGATCAGGGCGAGCGCAAGATGCTTGACGGCATCGCCGAGCGCAACGTTGCGACTGCGGACATCCGCCACGTACTGGCACAGATTCCAGGAAGGCAGTCGCGTGGTCGCCTCGTACAGCCGGGTAGCCTGGCACGAGTAGGTCGGAGACTGAGCCTCAGCATCGTAGGTACGAGTGGCGAGCTGCAGGTCCGGCCCGCCGCCACTGGCGATTGCGGCCGCGGAAACTTCCGTGGCAGCGCCTTGCAGATCCTCCCCGTCACTGTGTGCATCGGGGGGCGCCGCGGGTTCGATCCATTGCTCCTTCCAGAACAGCAGGCAGCGGGCCTGGCAGCCATCGTGCGCGGCGCCGTCGCAGCGAAGGTCTCCAAGGTGCACGGCGTCGCGCATGCGGCGGCCGCCACTGTAGTGCACGGTGTCGCAGGTCTTGTGAGCGCTCGCGGCGACCTGAACGCGCCGGCCGCAGAAGGCGAGCATCTCGGGCATGAAGGGCAGGTTGTCGAGGGCACCTCGCGCATCGAGGGTCGCCAGGATCTCTTCTTTCGAGCGAATCCGGACCCAATCCCCGGCGCGGTAGCGGGATCTGAAGCGCATTAACATAAGGGTGCGAACCGTTTCAAATTATTATCCCCCCGATCCCCTATCATATTAGTGGGGGCTACCCCTGCCGATCTACGACCTGTTTCTCATGTCACTTCCCACCCGGTCTCGCCACTCATGACGGACCTCAGCCGATCGGTCAACACCGGCATAGGCTGGGTCGCTGGCGGCCGCCTCGCAATCCGGGGCCTGGGCCTGCTGAGCACGCTGATCGTCGCGCGCATCCTGACGCCGGCAGACTACGGCCTGGTAGCGCTGGCGACATCCTTCATCGCACTGCTCGATCTGGCGACATCGTTCAGCTTCGATATCGCGCTCATTCAGCGCGCCGATGCCCGCCCGGAGCACTTCCACACCGTCTGGACGCTCAACATCCTGCTGTACGGCAGCGTCGCGGCGGCCGCCTTCCTGGGTGCCCCCTGGGTGGCCCGCTTCTACGCAGAGCCGCGGCTGACGCACGTTCTATGGTGGCTGGCGCTGGCGTTCTTCATGAACGGCTTCCAGAACACCGCGACTGTCGCCTTCCGGCGCGAGCTCAACTTCCGCGTCGACGCGGGGCTGATGCTCCTGCAGAAAGCGCTCGGCGTAGCCGTCACCATCCCGCTCGCGTTGTGGCTGAGAGACTATAGGGCTCTGGTAGCCGGCCAGGTCGTGGGCGCAGCCGCCTCGGTGACCCTGAGCTTCATCGTGCGGCCGGTCCTGCCACAGCTGAGGCTCGACGGGGCGCGCGAGCTGTTGCGATTTTCCATCTGGTTGCTGTTCAACAACTTCCTGGTGTTCCTCAGAAGCCGCAGCTTCGACTTCCTGATCGGCAAGGTCATGGGGCCGCACGCGCTCGGCGTGTTCAGCCTCGCGTTCGAGGTCTCCAATCTGCCGACGACGGAGATGCTGGCGCCGGTCAATCGAGTCGTGCTGCCCGTGTACTCCAAGCTGGCCCATCAGCCTCAGGAGCTGCGCCGCGAGTTCACGCGGCTGCTGCAGTGGATTGCCGTAGTCGTGCTGCCGGTAAGCGTAGGTATCGGCGCGGTTGCAGAGCCCGCCGTGGAGGTGTTGCTCGGCCCGAAATGGGAAGAAGCCATTCCGCTCATGACACCGCTGGCCCTGGCGGGAGCGTTCGCCGTCCTGACGAGCAACACCGGAGCGCTCCTGAATGCGCTGGGAGCGCCGCGCCTGGTCGCCTGGGTAGGGCTGCTGCAGGTGGGCACGTTGCTGCCCCTCGTGGCTCTGGGAATGAGCTGGGGAGGCTTGCCCGCCGCCGCCTGGGCACTCGCCCTGCACTCTCTCGTGGCCGGATTCGCAATCGTCTATGGCGTCGTGGTGAAGGCCAGTCCCATCCGATCGATGGATCTGGTGCGTGCTCTCTGGCGGCCGGCAACCGGGGTCGTACTGATGTTTGCGACCGTCAAAGGTGTGCACGGGCTCATCGCTCCGGCTCACGCAGCTGCCCCGGAGGCGTTCGCGCTGGCGATCGAGATCGCTCTCGGGGTCTGCCTGTATGTCGCAGTCGTCGGCTCGTTGTGGAGTGTCTCGGGCCGACAGGACGGCCCGGAGGCCACGCTCCTGCGGCGACTCGAGCTGCTGCGGCGGCCGCGCTGAGGATCGGCTTGCGCCGAGGCTCGCCGCGCCGATGATCGGCCGTGGCGAGGGTCGGCCGGCCGCGCTGCGGCTCAGCCGCTCTGGCCCACGATCGCGAGCTGCGGAATCGGCACGACGAACTGACAGCCCCACTCCCGCACATACGCCATCTGCTTCACGACCTCGTCACGCAGATTCCAGGGCAGGATCAGGACGTAGTCCGGGCGCGTGGCCCGGATCCGCTCCGGATCATGAATGGGAATGCGGGTTCCAGGCGTGAACTTGCCCTGCTTGTAGGGGTTGCGGTCCACGGTGTAGTCCAGATAATCGGTGCGGATGCCGCAATAATTGAGCAGGGTGTTGCCCTTGCCCGGAGCACCGTAGCCGACCACCGACTTGCCGGCCTTCTTCGCACCGATGAGGAACTCCAGCAGCGCGTTCTTTGTCGCCCGCACCCGCTCGCCGAAGCCGCGGTAGAAGTCCAACGATTCAAAGCCCCGTGCCTGCTCGCGCGCTCGCAGCGCCTCGGCGCGCGCCGTCACCTGCTTCGCACGATCCTCGACATGGCGTGCGTAAATGCGCAGCGAGCCGCCGTGTGTCGGCAGTTCCTCCACATCGAAGACTACCAGGCCATGTGCGGCAAACACGCGCTCGACGGTGACGAAGGAGAAGTAACTGAAATGCTCGTGATAGATCGTGTCGAACTGATTCTCATCGATCAGTCGCTGCAGGTGAGGAAACTCCATCGTCACGATGCCGCCCTCCTTCAGGAGGAGCCGCATGCCACCGACGAAATCATTGAGGTCAGGAACGTGCGCGAGCACGTTGTTCCCCAGAAGGAGGTCGGGCTTGCCGTAGGTGGCGGCGATTTCCCGCGCGGCCTCCTGGCCGAAGAACTTCACCTCCGTGCGGATGCCTTTGGCCCTGGCGACCTCGGCCACATTGGCCGCAGGCTCGATACCGAGCACCGGCACCTTACGCGCGACGAAGTGTTGCAACAGATAGCCGTCGTTGCTGGCTATCTCCATGACCAGGCCGACGCTGAAACGCGAGCACATGCTCTCGACGTAACGGGCCGCGTGGGCCACCCAGGATTCTGAATACGAGGAGAAGTACGCGTACTCGGAAAAGATGTCCCCGGGCGTCACGAACTGCTGCAGCTGCACCAGCCAGCACTGATCGCACACCAGCGCATGCAACGGATAGAACGGCTCCATCTCGCCGAGCTGTTGCGATGTGATGTGGGTCTGGCACAGCGGGGAAACCCCCAGGTCCACGAAACTGTGTCGCAGAGGGGCTGCGCAGAACCGGCAGCGCGCGTGCAGCTGGGCCACCGAGGTCTCGGCAGGGTCTGAGTCCAAGCAGCCAAAAGCCGCTGGCATTGCGGTCACGAATGGTCTCCTTCGGAAGGTGCTGCGCTGGGTATTTGTAAAATCTTCCGCTTCTGGAAGCACCCGCGCACGAGGTCTGCGGCGCTCTTGAAGGGGTAGTCTGCCATACCACAAGTGGGCTATCCTTGCGGCCCGAACCGGTACTGTGATGATGGTCACACGGGCGGCGGAACCCGTACGCTGCTGATGCGCTTCTCAATGGTACCCAATCCGATTGATCCAGGCCGGGCGGCGGCCGAACTTGGACCCTCAATGCAGATGCGAGCGTTTGCCCGCCGGCTCCGCAACCATTCGTTGCGCGCCCTCAGACAACGAGCCTTGCGGCGGGCGGTATCCGGCTTGAACGCGGCATTGCGCACCGGTCGCAAGCCTTCCCTGAAGCTGTTCGAGCTGCTCGTGTACGGCTGGGGCAATGAGGCCTGGAGCGCCAACGGTCCCTTCCTGTCGGCGGTGTTTGAATGGCTGCCGCGCACCACGGGTCCGATCCTCGAGTGCGGCCCCGGGATCTCCACTTTCGTGCTCGCGAGCGCGGCCGCCATCACCGGCCGACGCGTGCACTCGCTGGAGCACAACACCGAATGGGCCGATCGCATCATGCAGGAGCTCCCCCCCGCATTGCGCCCGAGCGTCGACATGCAGCTTGCGCCCATCAAGAGTTACGGTGAGTTCGACTGGTACTCGCTCGACTCGATCACCCCGCCCGCTGGAGTCGGCTTCGTGGTGTGCGACGGTCCGCCCGGCACCACCCGGGGCGGGCGTTACGGGCTCTCCCCGGTGTTGCGCTCATTCCTGAAACCAGGATGCATCATCCTGCTGGACGACACGCAACGGCCGGCGGAAGGCGAGATCGTGCGTCGCTGGTGTGCAGAGTTGCCGGCTACCGTCGTCCAGAGCGGCGGAACCTATACCGTGCTGTCGGTCGACCGGGCGGACCGCGGGTAACAGTCCTTCAGGCCGGAAGACCGGCGCTTGTCAAAGTAGCCTGGCCGCCGTTGAGAGGGTGCACACGTTGCGGTGTGGCGAGCCCCCCTGCCAGCAGGCTCAGCTGCACAACATCGAACAGCTGTCCGCTGAGATTCACATCGCCGCGCTGATGGCGACGCCAGTCGCGCTCTATCTGTCGCAAGTTCCAGATTCCACACTCGCGCACCGCGCGGCTGGCGAGCAGGTCCTGCAACGGAGCGCGCAGCTCCTGGCGAAACCAGCTCGCGGCGGCGGTCGGGAAACCGAACTTCTGCCCGCGGGTACGCACCGATTCGGGAATCCGTTGACGCATGGCCTCGCGCAGCAGCACCTTGGTGCTCTCTGCCGAGAACTTCCACTCGTTGCCCAGGCGAAAAGCCAGAGCCACGAGACGGTAGTCCAGGAACGGCAAGCGCACTTCCACTCCATGCGCCATGGAGTTGCGATCTTCAGTGCGCAGATACAGAGGCAGATGCGCCCGCTCCACGCAGCTGCGCAACGCACTAGAAAGACTGCCGGAAGCGATCTCCACGGGCTTCCAGTGCTCGAGGATCTCGGCTGACACCCAACCGTGGGCGGACAACGCGCTGCGCCGGCGCCGCTGTGCGAGGGACCGGTAGGCGGGCAAGCGGTTGAGCTCCTGACTCACGTACATGTTGAGCCCGCGGCGCAACAGTCCGAGCGCCGAAGTCCGGGTGCGGCGCGCATGCGCATTGGCATCGCGAATCGCGGCGCCGAAGCGCCCAGCCAGAATTTTGTCCAGCAGGAACTCGACGAAGTGGCTCGCGTAGCCTCCGAGCACCTCGTCGGCGCCCTGGCCGTTGAGCACGACTTTGATCCCATGCTGCCGCGCGAGCTTCATGAGCTGAAACACGACGACGGAGCTGAACGAGTGAACCGGCTCGTCCTGGTACCACAGATGCTCGCTCAGCGAGTCCCACAATTCCCCCGGCCCGGTCTGCAGGCGCGCCAGCGTTGCGCCGGACTGCTCGAGGGTCGCCTCGATGAAAGGCCGCTCATCGAACTCGGGGTCCATGTAGCAGATCCCCAGCAGCGGTGCCGCGCGTGTCTCCGGCGGTCCCAGCTGCCTGCCCACGGCGCACACGATGCTGCTGGAATCCAGTCCTCCGGACAACAACACCCCTACGGGCACGTCGCTGCGCAACCGCAGCCTGACTGCATCCTCGAACAGCGCGGCATATTCCGAGGCCGGCTCCCTCGGCAACTCGACTGCGGCGGCCGCTTCCGTCAGCGACCAGTAGCTCCATGAGCGCATTTCGGCACGGTCATCGACTTCGAAAGCCGTACCGGCAGGGATGCGGCTCACGCCGCTGTACACCGTGCGCTCGCCGGAATCGAGCCGGTCGTCGACCAGGTACTCGGCAATCGTGCACGGATCGAGAGACAGTGGCTCGGAGCTGAGACTGGCGATGGCCTTGATCTCGGAAGCGAACATCAGCCCTGCCGCATCGCGGCGCATGAACATCGGTTTGATGCCGAAGCGGTCGCGCGCGCCGAAGAGGCGGCGCGCGTGCCGGTCATAGATCAGGAACGCCCACATGCCGTTCAGCCGGGGCAGGCAATCCACTCCCCACTGGCGCCATGCCGCCAACAGCACCTCCGTGTCGCCACTGGAGCGGAAGTGATGTCCGAGGGCTCGCAACTGCTCGCGCAGTTCCGGGAAGTTGTAGATCGCGCCATTGAAGACGATCACGTGGCGGCCGTCGGCGCTCTCCATGGGCTGGCTGCCCGTGTCGCCGAGATCGAAAATCGCCAGGCGGCGGAACCCCAGCCCAATGTTGCCCTCCAGCAGCATCCCCGAGCCGTCCGGACCGCGATGTGCCAGCGTCTGGGTGGCTTCGGCGAGCACCGTCCTGTCGACAGGCCTACCGCAAGCTGACACAATGCTTACAAACCCACACATTGTGCGACGATGACTGGAGAGTCCACATCGAGTCAAGCCGCGCCTCGCCTGTGACACACTTCACAAAAGCGACTTGGACAGTGAGACGCGCGCGGAATCGCTGACATGGAGGTCGAGCGACAGGTCGCCGCCGGGATCAAGTGGAGTAGTCTGGCCAAGCTGGGTGGCCAAGCACTCAGCTGGTCCATAACGCTGGTCGTATTCCGTCTGCTGGCGCCGCAGGACTATGGCCTGATGGCGCTCGGTACGGTCCTGATCGCCGTCGTGGCGGGCATCGCGGAGTTTGGACTGGGAGCATCGCTGATCCAGGCGCCGTCCCTGGAGCGCCGCGAGCTTGCGCAAGTTGCCGGAGCGCTTGCGACCCTCAACGCGCTGTGCGCAGTGATCGTGTTCGCCGGCGCTCCCGCTTTTGCCGGCCTGCTCGGGGACACACGGCTGACATGGGTCATCCGCGCGCTATCTGTGCAATTCCTCCTCAGCGCCATTGACGCCGTGCCGCAATCGCTGGCCGCGCGCCAGATGAAGTTCAAGCTGATCGCCGGCATCGACCTGGCCTGCATCTTTGCCGGATGCCTCGCCACCTTGCTGCTGGCGCTGTGGGGAGCCCGCGTATGGGCGTTGATTCTCGGCAATCTCGTATCGGCAGCACTGCGGACGGTGCTGTACGTGAGCCTGGGAAGCTTCGTGCTCCCCTCCTTCGGGTGGCGCAACATAACCGGGCACGTACGGTTCGGGGGCACGGTCACCCTGGCGCGCCTTCTCTGGCAGCTGACCTATCAGTCTGATGTGCTGATCGCGGGCCGGCTGCTGAGCGCGGAAGCCGTCGGCCTCTACGCCGTTTCCCTGCACCTGGCCAACCTGCCCATGAACAAGGTCATGGGCATGATCAACCAGCTCGCGTTTCCGGCGGTTGCCCGCTTGCAGCTCGAGCTGCCGCGTATGCGCGAGCGGCTGCTGGTGTCGCTGCGCCTCCTGATGCTCGCGGCCATTCCCGCTCTCTGGGGCATTTCTGCGACCGCGCCCGAATTCGTCGACGTGATGCTCGGCGACCGCTGGCACACGGCCATTCCCGCATTGCAGATCGTGAGTCTGGTGGCGCCATTGCGGCTACTCGCGGCCATCCTGGCCACCGCACTCGCCGCTCTCGGGCGCGCGGACCTCGAGCTGCGCAACACGCTCGTCGGTGCGCTCGTTTTGCCTGCGGGATTCTTCATCGGGGCTCGCTTCGGCATCACGGGACTGGCGACTTCCTGGCTGATCGGGATGCCCCTGGTGTTCGCGATCAACTTTCCGCCCACCTGGCGCACCGTCGGAATCGGTTTCGGGCAGCTGCTGCACGCGATCCGCGCTCCGCTTGTCGCGGGCGTGGTGATGTATGCGAGCGTGTCGCTGGCCCGGCTCCCCTTGATGCCGTACGACGAGATCGTGCGCCTGCCTTTCCTCATCACCGCCGGTGCAATCGGCTACCTGGGCACGATCTTCGCCCTCGATCGTTCGATCTGGGGCGAGGTCCGGCGCCTCGCCGTCGCGGTTCGCGGCCACGCGGTGTGACCGGGATCACGTCCGCCGGCCGGCGGCGCGGTCGAATCCGGGGTCGCCTGCTAAGATGCGTGGCAAATCCGGCCGCCCGAAAGCCGACCTTCCGCCATGAGTGAGTTGCTGTTCGAATTGCCGCTGCGAGCGGCCGACCGCGCCCCTGCCGCGCGCGCCTTGAAGCACAAGACCCAGGACCTGGCCTACGAGAGCGTGGCCGCCGGCATCGATGCCTTCGCCGCAGGGCTGCTCGCGCTGGGGGTCGGCAAACTGCAGCGCGTTGCCCTGTACCTCCCCAAGCAGCCCGAGAACGTGATCGGAATGTTCGGCACCGCCCGGGCGGGCTGTGTATTCGTACCCATCAATCCGCTGCTCAAGCCTGCTCAGGTCGGCCACATCCTGCGCGACTGCAACGTGCGTGTGCTCGTGACATCTCCGGAGCGCGCGAGCGGACTCGCACAGATGCTGTCGGAATGCCCGGATCTGCAACACCTGATTCTCGTCGGAGGCGAAGCCGAGGCCGGCCAGCTGCCGCGTCTTGCAGTCCACGGCTGGGCACAGCTGCTCAAGCAGGGCACGAGTGCCGGGGGGCACCGTGTCATCGACACGGATGTAGTGTCGATCTTTTATACATCCGGCAGTACCGGCAAGCCGAAGGGCGTAGTCCTCTCGCACCGGAACATGGTTACCGGTGCACACAGCGTTGCCCGTTACCTGGAGAACGTTCCGACTGACCGACTACTTGCGGTGCTCCCCTTCAGTTTCGACTACGGCTTCAGCCAGCTCTCGACCGCTTTCAGCGTCGGGGCCTCGGTCGTGCTGATGGACTACCTGCTGCCGCGGGACGTCATCACCCAGGTGGCGCGCGAGAGCATCACCGGTCTGGCAGGAGTGCCGCCCCTTTGGGGCCAGCTGGCCGACCTGGAATGGCCCGAAGCCGCCCGGCAGAGCCTGAAATACATCACCAACTCGGGCGGGGCCATGCCGCTCCCAACCCTGCGCAAGCTGCGCGCCTCATTGCCGAATACGCGGCCTTTCCTGATGTACGGCCTCACCGAAGCGTTCCGCTCCACGTATCTGCCCCCGGAGGAGCTCGATCGCCGACCGGACTCCATCGGCAAGGCCATTCCCAACGCCGAGATCCTGATCGTGCGCCCCGACGGCACACCCTGCGACGCCAACGAGCCAGGGGAGCTGGTCCACCGTGGCTCGCTCGTGGCCCTGGGCTACTGGAACGACCCCGTCAAAACGGCAGAGCGTTACAAGCCCACCCCGGGCCAGGACCCGGCACTGGTGATCCAGGAGCTGTCGGTGTGGTCCGGGGATACGGCACGGCGGGACGAGGAAGGATTCCTGTACTTCATCGGCCGTCGCGACGAGATGATCAAGACCTCGGGGTACCGCGTCAGTCCGACGGAGATCGAGGAAGTCGTACTGGCCACGGGCCTCGTGAGCGAGGTGGTCGCGCTCGGCGTTCCGCACAAGACGCTCGGACAGGCGATCGTCATCCTGGCGACGGCAGCTGCCGGTGGCGCCGGCGACAGCGCCGCGCTCATCGAGTCGTGCCGCAGCCAGCTTCCGGCCTTCATGGTGCCGCATCAGGTGCAGTGGCGAGCCACGCTGCCTCGCAATCCCAACGGGAAGTTCGATCGCGCCGCTCTCGCCGCGGAGTTGAAGGAATCTCTTGGCGAGGCGAGCTCGTGAGCCTCGAGACACTCTCACCGCATGCCCCGCACCCGTTCTTCGGTGTTGCGAACGATCAGCTGACCGTTGGCGATCGATCCATCGCCGACATCGTGGCGGAAACGGGCCGCACGCCTGTTTACCTGTATTCCAGCCAGTACATGACCGAACGCGTCGCGCAGCTGCGTCGCGCGTTGCCACGTGACTTGCATCTGCACTATGCAATCAAGGCGAATCCGATGCCGGGAGTCGTTCGGCACATGGCTGGACTCGTGGACGGCCTGGACGTCGCTTCGGCCATCGAGATGGGCGTGGCGCTGGAGGCAGGCATGCAGCCACGCTGCATCAGCTTTGCGGGCCCCGGCAAGCGCCCTGAAGAGCTGGAGCGCGCGGCCGCCGCCGGCATCGTGCTCAACGTCGAATCGGAGCTCGAGATCAGCCGCCTCGCGCAGATAGCCCAGCGCACCGCGACACGGCCCCGCATCGCCATCCGGGTGAACCCCGACTTCGAGCTGAAGACCTCCGGGATGAAAATGAGCGGCGGCCCCAAGCAGTTCGGCATCGATGCGGAGAGAGTGCCGCAGCTGCTGCGCTCACTGGCTGACCTGCCGCTGCAGTTCCAGGGCTTCCACATCTTCAGCGGCTCGCAGAACCTGCGTGCCGAGGCAATCGTGGAGGCCCAGCAGAAGAGCGCCGAGCTCGCATTCCGGCTTGCCGCGGATGCGCCGGCGCCGGTGCGCCTGCTGAACATCGGCGGCGGATTCGGCATACCGTATTTCCCGGGCGAGCAACCCCTGGATATCGCCCCGATCGCCGCGAATCTGGCCACGCTCGTGCCCCGTATCCACGGCGCCCTCCCCGAGACGGAAGTCGTCGTGGAGCTGGGCCGGTATCTGGTCGGAGAGGCGGGGCTGTACGTCTGCCGCGTCATCGATCGCAAGGTCTCGCGCGGACGCGTATTCCTGATCACCGACGGTGGCCTGCACCACCACCTGGCCGCCTCCGGCAACTTCGGACAGGTGCTCCGGAAGAACTATCCGCTGCTGGTTGCCAACAAGGTGCGTGGCACCAGCCGCGAAGTCGCAACCGTCGTAGGCCCGCTGTGCACGCCGTTGGATCTGCTGGCCGATCAGATGGAACTGGCGCACGCCGAGCCCGGCGATCTGATCGCGGTGCTGCAGAGCGGCGCCTATGGGCTGACGGCGAGCCCGCTCCAATTCCTCAGCCATCCGCCGCCGGCGGAAATCCTGCTGTAACCGCCATGCCCACGGCCGGACCGACCCGAATGCTGTTCGTCTCCTGGGCGCCCTTCTGCAGCCGCAGCGACAATATTGCGCGCGAGCTGGGAGGACGCTCCGTGATGATCTATCACTCTTTCTGGGGCAGCCACTACGCGACGATCCTCTTCAAGTATCTGACCCAGAGCATCGCGACGCTCTGGCTGCTCGTGCGTACGCGCCCCCGCATCGTCTTCGTGATGAGCCCGCCCAACATCGCGTGCATTCCCGTCATGTGTTACGCCGCGCTGTTCCGTGCGCGCTGGGTCATCGACGCTCACAGTGCAACATTCAACAACGCGCGCTGGCAGGCGTTGCAATTCCTGCAGAAATTCCTGTCGCGGCACGCGGCCACGACCATAGTCACCACGCGGCACTGGCAGAGCCTCGTGCAGAGCTGGGGTGCCCGCAGCGACATCGTGCAGGACGTGCCGATCGCCTTCGCGGAAGCCTCCGGATTCACCCCGCCCCCTGGACACAACATCGCGGTGGTGTGCACGTTTACGTTCGATGAGCCCGTCGAGACCATATTCCGTGCGGCCGCCAAAGCGCCGGAAGTCAGGTTTCACATGACCGGCAATGCGAAGCGCGCCTCGCGGGAAGCGCTCGCCCTGAAACCGGAGAATCTGCATCTGACGGGATTCCTTCCGGACGCCGACTATGTGGCGCTGTTGCAGCGCTGCACGGCGGTGATGTGTCTCACCACGCTGGACCACACCATGCAACGCGGTGCCTACGAGGCCGCCTATCTGGGCAAGCCGATCATCACCTCGGATTTCGGCCTGCTGCGCAGCGCCTTTCCGGTAGCGACGGTCTATGTGAAGAACGATCCGGATGCGATCGCCGCGGGCGTCCGGCAAATGTGCGCGCACGCAGCGCAATACGCACAGGAAGCCCAGCAGCTGCGCAGCGCCAAGCTGCAGAACTGGGCGCGGGTCAAGGAGCAGCTGGGAGCCCTGCTGGCCTGACGGCGGTCAATGCCCGAGTGATGCCCTCATCAGCGCGCCGCCGCGGCCGGAGCCGGCGACGGACGCCTGACAGGCGCGGCGGTGCCACCCGTTCCGGGGCGACACCGCGCTCGGCCTGCTACTTCACATTGATGTTCGTCGGCGGGTTGGGCTTCACACCCGGGGTCGGATCCGCGATCTTGGTCTTGGAGATGATCAGGTCGTCATACCAGGTATAGGCGACCGGCGTGGTCTGCGAGGGGCTCTTGTTGGTGTGGTAGGGAAGCAGCCACACCTTGCCGATCTTGTAGGCAGGGTTCGAATTGTGCAGGTACCAGCCATTCCTGGCAGAGGCGTCGATGAAGTTGCTGCACGGGTTCGCGGCCGTAGGGCTGCAGTCGATGACGAGCTGCGAGGGCTGGCCATCGCGGGCCACCCACAGCTGAATCGTGCTGTTCCATTGGTCCCAGTTGCCCACCTTGATGTGAATCTGGAACGTCATCCATTCGTTCGCGTAGAACTGCACGCACGGCGGGGTGGGATAGTTCGGATACAGGCAGCCGACGGCATTCTGCACCGTCACATTGCTGGTATTGCCATCCATCGGGGCGTACGTATAAGGACCGCTGCAGTTGGCGTACATCTGCGGCAAGTTGTGCTGCCCGGTGTCCTGCAGCACCGTCTCGAAGTCCCAGCAAGTCGTCGGGCACACGGTGCTGTTGGCGCCGCCAGGTGTGCAGCTGGAGGTATCCCCCGCACTGATGTCGGCGAGCTTCCAGCCGTTAGCCAGGCCCCCGTTGACTCCTGCGTACTGGGTGCTCAGCAGCTCCGGCGAGAACCGCTGGCGCCACTGCACATAGACCTCCTGGCCCTCGCCGACCTGGTAGGAGAGATCGTCGGTGAAGTTGGTGAACCACGCTCCGGCGACATCGGAGCCGGTCTGGGAACCGATGGTGAAGCGCAGCGAGGAGGCGCCGTCGGCCGCCTGGCTGGTATCGCGCAGCACGCGCGAGTAGTCGGCGGTCCCGTAGGGAGGGATATATCCGGAGCGCGCGCCCCAGGCACCTTGCGTGCCGCCTGCGCCCGTATTGAAGTCCGCATCCGTATCAAAGCTGACGCACTTCAGCACCCCGGTTGCCGCACAGCGCGCCGCGAAGTCGTTCGTCGTCTGCGCCGCCGCCGGTAGCGCCTGCAGCGCCAGCAGCGCCACCCATGCCATCGCCCACAGGCGCAGGGACTCTTTTGTCACTCTCATCGCAGCTCCTCGCCTCACTGGGCCTTCACGGACGTCGGCGGCTGCGGCTTCGCCGCTACTGCCGGAGTAGCGGTGTGCTTGTACAGATACACTGCCGAGTTGCCGTTATCGTATTTGGTGTACATGATCACGCCGTAGGTGGTGACCGGCGTCTCGACGAGGCCGTCACCAACACCGCCGAGCCCCGTCAGAACCGACGGCAACGCGATCGCAAGCGGCGTCCACGTGTCGGTAGACGAATCGTATTGGTACATGGTGGTGCCGGAGAGCACGATGTTCTTGCCACCGACAGGATCCACGGACAGTAC
>CAZLYG010000090.1:0-11750 GCA_964563075.1 uncultured Steroidobacteraceae bacterium
TGCCCGGATAGGTCGTGCTCTCGAGGACGACGAGCGAGCCACGCTCGAGCACGCCGGCGATGGACTCCACCGCCGAGCGCACGAAGCTGAGGTCCGGAGTGCGGTGCTCGTCGATGGGCGTGGGCACCGTCACGATAAATACGCGACAGCGCTTCAGATCGGCCAGCTCAGAGGTGAAACGCAGCTGCGTGGCGGCCTTCAACTCCGCACGCGTGGTCTCCAGAGTGCTGTCCTTGCCCGCTTCGAGCTCCGCGATGCGCGCCTTCTTGACGTCGAATCCGGTCGTGTCGAAGTGCTTGCCGAATTCCACCGCGAGCGGCAGGCCGACGTATCCGAGACCCACTATGCCAATGCGACACTTACGCAAGTTGAGCATCCATCATCTCCAGTTGTTGTCTTCTTGGCGTCGTTGCGGCCCTAGTAATCAGCCGCGCAACGCGTTCTTCTCGTTCATTTCAGCGCCGTGCTGCCACAGGCAGCGTCCGCCGCTCGCCTTGGCGATGATCCCCAACATCAATTCGTGCGCTTGCAGCTCCTCGTCCGAAGCCACGATGATCCGCAGCGGCACCGGCGGGCGTACCAGGGCACGCACCAGCCGTCCGGCCTCGGAGGTGCGCATGATGGCGGCGTCGCCGAGCGCCAGATCCGCCTGCCCACCGGTCATCGCCAGGTAGACGTCGGCCAGAATCTGGGCGTCCAGGAGCGCGCCGTGCATCTCGCGCCGCGAGTTGTCCACGCCGTAGCGCTTGCAGAGCGCGTCCAGGTTGTTCCTCTGCCCCGGGTGCAGCTCGCGAGCGAGCGCAAGGGAGTCGAGCACCGTGCACAGGGAACCGATCTTCTGCGCCGCTCCGTCAGCCGCCAGCCGCGACAGCTCATGATCCAGGAAGGCCACGTCGAATGCTGCGTTGTGGATCACGAGTTGCGCCCCCGAAATGAAGGCCAGCAGCTCCTGGGCGATCTCCGCGAACCGCGGCTTGCCTTCCAGCTCGGCTCGCGAGATGCCGTGGACGGCCAACGCGCCCTCCTCGATCTCCCGCTCCGGGTTGACATAGCGATGGAAGGTGCGGCCGGTGACACGCCGATGCAGCACCTCCACGCAGCCGATCTCGATGATCCGGTGTCCCAGCTCGGGCTCGAGGCCCGTCGTCTCGGTGTCGAGGATGATCTGACGCATTGGATTAAGTTTAACCCAGACCGCGGGGTCTCAGGCCGGTCAGGGCATCGATCGCCTGATTGGCGAGGCGGTCCACGCGCTCGTTGCCCGGAATGCCGGAATGGCCCTTCACCCAGCGCCACTGGAGTCGGTGTTGCGCGGCCAACCGGTCCAGCTCCTCCCACAGGTCCTGATTCTTCACGGGCTTCCGGTCGGCCGTCTTCCAGCCGCGCGCCTTCCAGGACGACACCCATTCGGTGATGCCCCGCCGAACATACTCCGAATCCGTGAATACTCGCGCCTCGACCGGACGCTTGAGCGCCTCCAGAGCGCGAATCACCGCGGTGAGCTCCATGCGGTTGTTCGTGGTGTGCTCTTCAGCGCCTGCGAGCTCTTTCTCGCGCTCACCGAAGCTCAGCAACGCGGCCCAACCACCAGGCCCGGGATTGCCGCGGCAAGCGCCATCCGTGTAGATCTCAACGACACTCACGTTTGCGAGTTCCGGGGCGGTACTCGCGTCATGTTTGCGTCTGGGAGCGTGTGGTCGGCTTGACGAGCCCGCCCACAACAGCGGGCTTCTGTCGCAGACGCGGACGGATGGGAGTCAGCGTGTAGATGCGCTTGCGCGCTTTGAGCAAGTACGCGCTGCCGGGCAGAGGATGCGTGAAGCCCCTGCGCAGCACGCGGCTGCTGCTGCCATCGCTCGTGGGTCCCGACCCCCACGGGCTGCAGTACAGATAGCGGCGCGAGGCCACGATCTCGTAGCCGAGCAGGACCAACCAGTCACGTACGCGCCGCTCGGACAGAATGCGCCGCAGACTGGGCGGGAAGCCAGTACGGCTCGCGCGCGCGCGCATGCCCCACAGGCTCCAGGGACGAAACCCGAGGACCAGCAGATTCCCCTCGCCCACCAATATGCGGTCGACCTCGCGCACGATCGCGTACGGGTCTGCCGCAAATTCCAGGGTGTGCGGCAATAGAACGGCGTCGATAGAGTCACTGGTGACGGGCAACTGCGAGGGCCGGGCAACTATGTCAGCTCCGGTGGCCAACCCGGATGCGGCCACTATCGTCTGATGCCGCGTACGGCTGCACGCGAGCAGCTCCCGCGCGCCGCCCCATGCGCCAATTTGCAGTAATTCCCAGCCAAAAACGTCCTCGAGCGCCTCCCCGAGCAGTTCCGATTCCGCCGCGAGCAGAGCCCGGCCAAGCGAGCTCTGCCACCAGGCGCTGAGCGCGGCGTCGCGGTCAAGAATGCGGGAAGTGCGAACTGGCACGATAAGGGACTGGCAATAGTGTGAAGTTACCGGTTAAATTTCGCTGCTCGAACCAGTAGCGTCGAAGTGAGGGGCCCGCATTCCAAGCCACACCTGCCCAAGAGCAGGTCGCGGCTGACGGCGCGGGTGAAGTTAGCACGCCGTTACAGCAGGCTAAAGGGTCGCGGGAACGTCCTTGCCCACCCTGGCCTGGCGGCAACCTTTACGCCGAGCTTGCACGGGGGCGTAACTTGCTGGGGCACTGGGCGGGGTATTTGGCGATGGAATTGATTCAGCGGATTCGCATACTCCTTTGTGTCCTTGCGACTGCGGCGCTCGCAGCGTGCGCGCACGCCCCGACACCGACGGAGCGCCCGGTCCCCGTCGTAGTGTCGCCACCTGCAGACGCTGTGCCGCCGGCAGCCCCCAGCAGCACCTATCCCCAGCCTCCTGTACCTCCTGCGGCACAGTCTCCCGCCGCGACCGAGCAGGCCCCCGCCGCGACTGAAGAGCCCACTCCCGTCGCCGGCATCACGCCCGCCCAGTACACCGATCTGTTCGATCGGATGCGCGCCGGCTTCAAGCTGGACCCGAAGATGAACGAGGCGGTGCAGCAGCAGCTGAACTGGTTCGTCAACAATCCCGATTACCTGGAGCGCGCCTTCGCCCGCTCCGAGCTGTACCTCTACCATATCGTCACCGAGCTCGAATCACGCAACATGCCCCTCGAGATCGCACTGTTGCCGATCGTCGAGAGCGCCTTCGAGCCCTACGCTTACTCGCGCGCGCGGGCCTCGGGCCTGTGGCAGTTCATCCCGGATACCGGCTCTCGCTTCGGCCTCAAGCAGGACTGGTGGTATGACGGCCGGCGGGATGTCGTCGAGAGTACCCGCGCCGCGCTCGACTACCTGCAGTCCCTCCATGACGAGTTCAACGGCGACTGGCTGCTCGCCATCGCCGCATACAACTGCGGTGAGGCAGCCATCGAGCGCGCCGTGGAAGCCAACCAGGCTGCCGGCAAGCCGATCGACTTCTGGAGCCTGCGGCTGCCGAAGGAAACGCAGGCCTACGTGCCGAAGCTGCTGGCCATGAAGCGGCTCGTCGCCGATCCCGAGAGCCTGGGTCTCGCCATCAGCCATATTCCGAATCAGCCCTACTTCACTCGTGTCGACACTCACGGGCAGATCGACATGAAGGTGGCCGCGAAGATCGCGGGTGTCACTCCCGAAGAGGTGTACGAGCTCAATCCGGCCTATCATCGCTGGGCGACCGACCCGTCAGGCCCGTACTGGCTGCTGCTTCCCGTCGATGGTGCGCAGGCGTTCATGCAGAACATCGGGCAGCTGTCCGATGACGAGCGCATGCAGACCATGCACTACACGGTGAAGCATGGGGATTCGGTGGCATCCGTTGCACGCCGCTTCAAGACGACGGTCAACGTGGTGCGCGAGCTGAACGACTTGCCTTCCGGCGCCCTGACCGTCGGCAGCGACGTGCGAGTCCCCGCCGCGCGCACCGAACTACCACCGAAAGTCGTGCTGGCGGCGGCGCGGGTTGACGGCCGGGTGCGGGCCTCTCGGCGGCCTCACGTCCACTTCGTTCGCGCAGGCGCTGGCGACTCGCTCTGGGCAATCGCCCGGCGCGCGGGCATGGATGTCAATACGCTTGCTTCGTTGAACGGCATGAACCCTGGCGACACGCTGAGGGCCGGCCAGCGGATCAAACTATCCGCGCGCGCCCGCTCGAGCAGCAAAGAGCCCACGGCTCGCCGGGTCACTTACACCGTTCGCGTCGGTGACACACTCACTCAAATCGCCAAACTGTTTCAGGTCTCTGTCGCGCAGATCCTGGCCTGGAACGGGCTGGGGTCCTCCCACAGCATCGTGCCGGGCCAGAAGCTCACCATCCGGGTCGCCAGCCGCAGTTGATCGCCTGGAGCTGCGCTACACTGCGCCGCTTCAAGGCGGATGTGTAGAGGTCACAGATGGGAATTCTCGCCGGCAAGCGCGCCTTCATCGTTGGCGTCGCGACAGACCGTTCGATTGCATGGGGTATCGCCAAGGCCATGCATCGCGAGGGCGCCGAGCTCGCCTTCTCCTATCCCAACGACCGACTGAAAGAGCGCGTCGAGCCGCTTGCCCATTCGCTCGGCTCACGCCTGACCATGCAGCTGGACGTCACCATCGATGAGCAGATCGATGCCGCGTTCGAGTTGCTCGAGCGCGAGTGGGGCTCTCTGGACATCCTCGTCCATGCGGTCGCTTACGCCCCGACCGAGGCCATCAAGGGCAGCTTCTCCGCCAACACCAGCCGCGAAGCTTTCCGGATCGCTCATGATGTCTCCAGTTACAGCTTCACCGCGCTTGCCCGCGGCGCGCAGCCTCTGATGGCACAGCGGCAGGGAGCTCTGCTCACCCTGTCCTACCTTGGCGCGGAACGCTCCATCCCCAACTACAACGTCATGGGCCTTGCGAAGGCGAGCCTCGAGGCGAACGTGCGCTTCCTGGCCGCGGACCTGGGGCCCGGCGGAACACGCGTCAACGCGATTTCCGCGGGGCCGATCAAGACGCTGGCCGCCGCCGGAATCGGCGGATTCCGCAAGATGTTGAGCCACGTCGCCGAGGTCGCTCCGCTGCGTCGCAACGTGACCCTCGAGGATGTCGGCAACGCGGCTGCGTTTTTGTGCTCGGATATGGCAGCCGGAATCACCGGGGAAATACTGTACGTCGACAGTGGGTTCAACACTGTCGGGATGACGTTCGATACGGGGCCCGCGGAGTAGCGACCGCGGCGCCGGGCGCGGCCGTGGAGCCCCCCCGGGACCGAGTTCGCCCCCACGGTTTAGTTGAGTGCCGCCACGTTCTTTTTGACGGTGGCGTCGCGGCGTACTTCGTCGATGTAGCCCATCACCGCTTGCTCGCCCATGCGGGCGGCCGCCTGGCGCCGATACGCGCTCTCCTCCTGCGGATTCTGGTCGCCCGGCTTGGTGCGAATGCCGGTGAGTGCGTAGAGCGCGGCTCCACCGGTCGCCAGTTTGACGGAGCGATACACAGGCTTGCCGTTTACTGGCTTTGGCGCGGAGAACACGGAGCTGAGGATCTGCGCAGGCACTGCCGCCTCACCTCGGCTGACGAACTTGGCGGGCTCAGCCGTGACGCCGAGATCCTTGATCACGGTGTCGAACGAGGCCCCTCCGTCGAGCTTCGCGGTCGCTTCGGCGGCCGCCTTCTCGGCTCCCTGCGTACCGGCCTCCTTGCGCAGCTCGGCGACGATGCTGTCGTGAACCTCCGCCAGGGGCTTGAGCGCGGGCGGCTTGCGATCCAGTACTTTCACGATGATCAGCCGATCCTCGCCCGCGAGCACCGGGCCACCGATCTTGCCGATGCCCACCGGGGAGTCGCCGAAAACCAGATCCTGCACCGGCTGCACCCCGGCCAGCGCGCCGGCGCCGGGGCCACGCAGGAACTGCGGTATATCGCCTGTCTGGAGGCTGTATTCCTTGGCGAGTGCATCGAAGTTGGCATCCGGCTCCTGCAGCTTGGTCTGCAGCTGCTCCTGGATCTCCCCGAAGCGGTCACCGGCCTTGTTGCGCTTCAAATCCGCTTCCAGCTCCGGACGCACTTCCGCGAGCGTCTTGATCTTGGCCGGCTGGATCTCCTCCAGCTTGATGACGTGATAGCCGGCACTGGTCTTGATCGGACCGCGAATCTCTCCCGGCATCATGCTGAACAGCGCATCCGCAAACGGTTTCTCCAACGCATCGCGGGCCACGAAACCCAGCTCACCTCCCTGGTCCGCGGAACCGGGGTCCTTCGAGTACTGTTTGGCAAGCTGCCCGAAATCCTTGCCCGACTTCGCTTCCGCGAGCACCTGCTGCGCCTGTTTGAGAGCCGCCGCGTCGTCCTTCGGGTTGGGGATGGTGATCAGGATGTGCTGTGCGCGGCGCTGCTCGGGACTGACGTACTTGCCCTTGTTCTTCTCGTAGTCGGCCTTCAGCTCCTCATCGCTCACCGTCTCCTGCGCAGCCACCTGGGCCAGGCGCAGCTCCCCGTACTGCAGGTGGGCCGTCTCCGGCGTCATGAAGTCCTTCGAGTGCGACTTGTAGTAGGCCTGTACAGCGGCGTCGTCGATCTTCGCATCGGCTGCGAACTTGTCAGGAGGCAACACCGCGTAGCGCACCTCCCGCTGCTCGTCCTGGAGCGCGCGCATGCGGTGCAGCTCGGTCGGGGTGACGAAATCCGAGACGGCAATGCCGTCCTCGAGCTGGTCGCGCTGCAACGAGCTGCGCATCTGGGTCGCGAACGTGTCCTCGGAAATCCCCAGTTGCTGCAGCGCCGATTTGGCCGCCTCGGGGGAATACTGGCCCCCGACCTGGAAGCGCGGGATGGCCTGGATGGCTTTGTGCAACTGCGCTTCGCTCACCCGATAGCCCAGGTCGTGCGAGCGCTGTGACAGCAGCAGGTCGCGCACCATCGACTCGAGCATCTGGTCCTGGAGGATCGTCTTCTCCTGCGCGGGAATGTCGCCGCCGAAGCGCTGTTGCCACTGGCTTTGCTGACGTTGCCAGGCATCGCGGGCCTCCTGGACGCTGATCTCGTCTGCGCCCGCCTTGGCGGCATAGTCGGGCGCGCCGAAGCTCAAATTGACGATCCCGTAAGCACCCCACGCGGCAAAAATGACCGCCAGGGCTCCCAGCACGACATAGGTGAGCCACTTCTGTGACTCCAGAACATCTCGGATCGATTGCAGCATTGGATGGGCTCGTGGATCGTTGCACGCACTTCGAACGCGGCGGCCGGCGACCCGCGCTGACGTAACCTATTGAATTGACAGGCTCGCCGCTGCGGCTGTGCAGATATCCCCCGCGTGAACAGGGAATGATAGCAATTCTGCAAAGAATCGGCGGGAAGCGGAGCGTCGCCAAAGCGGAGAGCGTCGCCGGCCGGGTGCGGCTCTCAGAATTCCTTCAGATGAAGCTCACGCCGCCGTTGACCGGAAGCGTCTGCCCCGTGATGTATGCGTTGTCGACCAGCAGCAGCACGACCTGCGCGACCTCTTCAGCCGTTCCGAAACGGCCCACCGGCAACCGTGCTGCGATGTTCGCCGCCTTGAGGGGCTCTGCCATTTCCGTGTCGATCGGTCCCGGGGCGACCGCGTTGACCGTGACGCCCTCACGGGCGAGCCGGCCCGCGTAGCCGCGCGTCAGTCCCTCCAGACCCGCCTTCGAGGCGTTGTAGTGGATGCCGACGAGCCCGGCGCCCCGCGCCGCCGCCGATGACATGTTGACGATGCGTCCCCAACGCCGCTCACGCATGGCAGGCAACACCGCCTGCGTGCACAGAAACGCGGATTTCAGATTGGCGGTGAGCATGAAGTCGAACTCCGCTTCCGTCAGCACGTCGATGTCGGCGAACTTGGCCACGCCGGCATTGTTGACGAGCACGTCAATGGCGCCCAGGCGGGCGCTTACGTCCGTAACCAGGGCCCGCACGTCGTCACCTACCGAGACGTCGGCGCGCACGGCGATCGCACGCCCGCCCGCCCGCTCAATCTCGGCAACAACGGCGTCAGCTTCGCTCTGGCGCTCCCGGTAGTTCACGGCGACGGCGGCCCCCGCGCCGGCAAGAGCAATGGCAATCGCGCGGCCAATGCCGCGAGAGGCACCTGTCACCAGGGCAACACGCCCCTGCAATTTACCTGACTGTTGCGGCATCGGCCTTCCTCGCCCGTACGAGCAACCGGTCATCGCCGAAGTTCCCGGACCAAGCGGAGAAGTTCGGCGTGGGCCCGCGCCACTGAAGCTCACCGACGTCCGCGAACAACGCGGCATCGGTTCGCAGGGTCGCGAGCTTCTTGAACAATAACGCGAGCTCCAGGCGTTCGCCCAGCACTTGCGCCGGGAAGGCCTCGAGCGGACCATAGCGAGCCAGCAGCGCGGCAGCACCCTTCGGACCTACGCCTGCAATACCCGGATAGCCATCCGCACTGTCCCCGACCAGCGCCAGATAGTCTGCGATCAACTCGGGGCCGACTCCGAACTTTGCGCGCACGCCGGCGGCGTCACGCACTGCCTTGCTCTTGCGATCGACCTGAACGACACGCTCACCCCGGACACACTGCGCCAGATCCTTGTCGGGGGTCCAGATGCACACCTTCTGCACCCGCTCATCCTTCGCAGCCAGAAACGCCGCCGAAGCCAGCCCGTCATCCGCCTCGAGCTCGATCATGGGCCAAACAGCGATGCCCATCGCTGCCAAGGCCTCCTCGAGCGGATGGAACTGGGCCCACAGCGCCGGCTCGATGCCGTCGCCGGTCTTGTAGCCGCTCCAGAGCTCGTTACGGAACGACTCGATGACATGGTCGGTCGCGACCCCGAGGTGCGTGGCGCCCTCCTCGATCATCTGCAGAAGCGTGTTGAGCACACCCGCGACGGCGCCGAACGGCTTGTCCTGTCCCTTGTTGAATCGGCGCAGGCCGTAGAAGTGGCGGAAGAGCTCGTAGGTGCCGTCGATGAGGTGGATGAGCACGAGGAAGCCGTTGCATGCGCGCGGAAGCGGCCGATTCTAGCCCACCTGAGTCCACAGGGTGGCCGGGCCGGCTCGCACGCCACCTCCCAACGCAACCCAGATTCGGTTGGGCGCATCCTGGTAACCCAGAGGCTCGGTTCAAAGTAGATAGGGGAAGGGAACCGTGCAATGCCGCGCGAGGTCCGATCCTGCGCTGGCCGCGGTTATGGGGAGGGGCGGACACGCGCATGCTTCAGCCGACGAAAGGCCCGGACGAAACCTTCGCGAACGACGGTACGCCCTCCCTGGCGCGCTCGATTCGGGACACATCGGCGACGGATGTTGCGATCGCTCCAGAACGCTCCAGCCGGAAGCGCATCATCCTCATCGGCGTGGCCGCGATCGCGCTCATTGCAGCGATTCTGGCGATACGGGCCTGGATGACTTCTGGCGTTGGCATACCACGGGATCGCGTAAGGATTGCCCAGGTCACGCGGGGCATGTTCGTCCGCGATGTCGCGGCCGAAGGGACAGTGGTCGCGGCCAACAGCCCTACCCTGTACGCCGTCGCTAACGGCACCGTCACGTTCATCGCCCATGCGGGCGACCGCGTTGCCAAGGGTCAGGTGCTCGGCACACTCGACAGCCCCGCCCTCGTCAACCAATACCACCAGGAACAAGCCACGCTCGACAGTCTGAACGTCGAGCTCGGACGCCAGGACATCGAGGACCGCCGGCAGCAGCTGAAGGACCAGGAGGACATCGACCAGGCTGCCGTCCAGATCGAAGCGGCCAAGCGAGAGTTCAAACGAGCCGAGAGCGCCCGCAAGGATGGAGTGATTCCCGAGCGTGACTATGCCAAGGCGCGCGATGACGTGCAGAGCGCACAGTTTGCCTATGACCACGCCACAGCGAACGCGAAGCTCGAGACCGAGAGTCTGCATTTCGAGGAGCGGACCAAGCGTCTGGAGCGCGATCGCCAGAAGCTCGTGGTGGCGGACCTGGCCCGGAAGGTGGATGAGCTCAAGATCCGCTCGCCCGTGGATGGAATGGTGGGCAGTCTCGCCGTCAATCAGAAAACCACCGTCGCCGAGAATGCCGCGCTGCTCACAGTCGTCGACCTGACTGCGCTGGAAATCGAGTTTCGCGTGCCGGAGTCCTATGCGACCGAGATCGCCCCCGACATGAACGGGGAGATTGCCTACGGCGGGAAGACCTATGCGGGACGTGTGACCACGGTGTCCCCGGAGGTCAAGGACAACGAGGTAGCCGGGCGGCTGAAATTCGCGGACAACGCGCCCGTGGGCCTGCGACAGAACCAGCGTGTGAACGTACGCATCATCATGGACTCGCGCAAGGACGTGGTGAAAGTGGAGCGCGGTGCGTTTGTCGACTCCGGCGGCACCGTTTATGTCGTCGAAGGTCCGGTAGCGCGGCGGCGCACGGCACGCCTGGGAGCGATGAGCGTGGCCGAAGTGGAGATTCTCTCCGGCGTCTCACCCGGAGAGCAGATCGTGATTTCCAGTCTGAGTGATTTCAACGACGCGCCCGAAGTGCGGCTCGGCAACTAACCGCGCAGCAGGAGAGTGACGTGATCGACATGCACAATGTCTCCAAGGTGTTCCGGACCGATGTGGTCGAAACCCACGCGCTGCAAGCGTTCAGTCTCAAGATCGAGCCACATGAGTTCGTCGCCATCACAGGCCCTTCCGGATCGGGCAAGACGACCTTCCTCAATGTGGCTGGCCTGCTGGAGGAGTTCACCTCGGGCCAGTACCTGCTGGACGGCAAGGACGTCAGCCGCCTGAAGGATGATGAGCGCTCGAGGATCCGGAACGAGAAGATCGGGTTCATCTTTCAGAGCTTCAATCTCATTCCGGATCTGAACATCTACGACAACGTGGAGGTTCCGCTGCACTACCGGGGCTTCAGTGCCGCCGAGCGGCGCAAACGGGTCACTGCCGCTCTCGAACGTGTCGGGCTCGCCCAGCGCATGAAGCACATTCCCTCGCAACTCTCCGGGGGACAGCAGCAGCGCGTCGCGATTGCGCGCGCCCTTGCGGGCGAGCCGCGGGTCATTCTGGCCGACGAGCCCACGGGAAATCTCGACACCACGATGTCGGCTCAGATCATGGATCTGCTGGAGGAGATCAATTCCGCCGGGACGACGATCCTGATGGTGACCCACAATCCTGAGCTGGCCATGCGGGCTCATCGGCATATCGAGATCGTGGACGGGAGGCTTGCCGCGGCGCGGCCCGGCAATCGAGCGATGCCGGGGAGCAGCCCGGCCTCGCTCACCGCGGTGCCAACGTCCGGCCACAAAGCGGCCACGACCGGACATCGGCCATGATGCTGAAGCACGACCTCCGGCTCGCGTTGCGCAGCTTCCGGCGCAATCCCATCCTGACCGCCCTGACGGTGTCCGCCATCGCCGCCGGCATCGGCGCCGCGATGATCTCGATCACCCTCTATCACGCGCGCGCCGGTCATCCGCTGTGGTGGAAGGAGCACCAGCTCTTCGCCGTGACGCTCGACGCTCGTGGCACCGATCACACGGGCGAGGAGTTGATGCGCCATCCTGAGTACCCGCCCGATCAGGTCACCTACCGTGACGCGCAGGCACTGTACCGGTCCGACATCCCGAAACGCAGCCTCATGATGTACCGCACAGCGCGCGTCGTCGATCCGGGCAAGGCCGGCATCAAACCCTTTGGGGTCACCGCGCGAGTGACGACGGCGGAATTCTTCCCCATGTTCGATGTGCCCATGCGCTATGGCTCGGGCTGGGGGCGAGTCGCCGACACGACGCCGGATCCGATCATCGTTCTCAGC
>CAZLYG010000090.1:11760-13692 GCA_964563075.1 uncultured Steroidobacteraceae bacterium
TCTCAACGAGAAGCTCTTCAACGGAGCCAACAGCGTGGGGCGCTCGATCACCCTGAATGGCAAGCAGTTCCGCGTCATCGGGGTCGTCGACCGCTGGATGCCGCAACCGAAGTTCTACGACATGACGACCGGGGCCTTCGACATCGCGGAGGACCTGTACATGCCGTTCGGCTGGTCGGCCGAATTGAAGCTGAACCCCTCCGGAAGCATCAATTGCGTCGCCCCGAGCGCCAAGGTCGGAGGGTACGACAGCCTGATCGATACCGACTGCGTATTCATGCAGTACTGGGTGGAGATCCCGGATGCCGCGACCCTGCACCGCTACCAGCAGTTCGTGGACAACTACACCAACAACCAGAAGCAGTACGGCCGCTTCGTGCGTCCGACCAACAATCGCCTGTACGACATTCCAGCGTGGCTGGACCGCAACGATGTGGTCGGGGACGACAGCCGCATCGACGTCGTGCTGGCGGTGGTTTTCCTGGCGGTCTGTATCGTCAATACCGTCGGCCTGATGCTCGCCAAGTTCCTCGGTGCCGCGCCGGTGACCGGCTTGCGCCGCGCACTCGGGGCCAGCCGCAAGCACATCCTCCACCAGCACCTGACCGAGGTCGTGCTGCTGGCGCTGATCGGTGGAATGCTCGGCGTCCTGCTGGCACGACTGGGCCTGTGGGCGATCAAGGTCATGACGTACGTCCCCGGCCCGGATGATGGCCCGGAGCGCCGCGCGCTTGCAGACGCGCTCTCGCACATGGACTACAGCATGGTGGTGCTCGCCGTCGGTATCTCGATCCTCACCGGGATCCTGGCCGGGTTGTACCCGGCCAGGCGCATCGGCAGATCGGCACCGGCGAGCTTCCTCAAGGCTCAGTAGGAACACAGAGGTCCGCGCCGCACGAGAGGTCTTCATGGAAATCCGACACATGCTCAGCGCCCTGTGGCGCACGCGCACCGGCCCGATCCTCATTGCCGTGCAGATCGCTTTCGCACTGGCCGTGCTCGTCAACGTGACCTACATCATCGAGCAGCGCCTGCAGGTATATGCGGAGCCCACCGGCATCGATATCGACAACATCTTCTGGGTGTCGACCACCGCATATACCGCGGATTACGACCAGAAGAGCGCGCTCGAGTCGGATCTGCAATGGCTGAACTCGCTCCCGGGCGTCATCGCTGCCTCCGCAGCCGTGACGCTTCCTCAGGTGTATTGGGGCATCGGCCTGCCGTTTTCGGCGTCTCCGGATCCTCAGGCGCGCAACGAGGGATCCCGCGTGTATATGATGAGCGCACGAGCCGTAGAGACACTCGGCTTGCAGCTGGCCTCCGGCCGCACCTTCTCGCCTGCTGCAGTCGCCCCCATGAGCCCCGATGTGGGTACCGCGATCGGGAAGTGGGCGCCGGAAGTCCTCATTACTCAGACGCTCGCTGACCGGGTGTTCCCCAAAGGCGATGCGCTCGGAAAGAACCTGTATGTAGGGCTCGTGAACCGATCAGCGAAGATCGTCGGCATCATCAAGACGATGCAGGCTGCGCCCATCACCGGACCGTTCTCGAAGTGGGGCCGGCAAGCGGTGGTCGTTCCGATCAATCCTCCGGGGCCGAACAGCCTGTACCTGATCCGAACCCGCCCCGGGCGCCAGGCCGAAGTCATGGCGCGCGTGGAGAAGGATTTCATCGATCGCGTGCCCGGACGCTACGTGGTTCAGATTCAGACACTCGCGCGTACTGCCTACAACACGCGCAACGGATTGCGCTCGACCTCCGTCATTCTGGCCGTCGTCACACTGCTGGTGCTCACGGTCAGTGCCATCGGTATCTTCGGACTTGCCGTATTCAACGTGACCACACGCACCAGGCAGATCGGCACCCGCCGCGCTGTCGGCGCACGGCGCTTCCATATTCTCCGATATTTCCTCGTGGAGAACTGGCTGG
>CAZLYG010000091.1:0-5763 GCA_964563075.1 uncultured Steroidobacteraceae bacterium
ACACCATTCCGCTGGCCCTCAGCCAGATCCGCGAGTCCGACAGTGTCGTCAAGGCACGCAGCGGCCAGCTGATCGTCATCGGCGGCCTCATGCGTCAGAGCGTCACGAAGCAGGACTACAAAACCCCGCTCCTGGGCGATGTGCCGGGCCTGGGCAGGCTGTTTCGCAGCCAGCGCGACCAGAGCTCCACGGTCGAGCTGGTCATCCTGCTGCGGCCGCTGGTGGTACAGGACAGCGATTGGCCGGGACTCGTCAAAGAGCCGACCGAGCGCGCCGAGCGGATGACGCGCGACCATGATCTCGAAGGCGACTACCCCCCGGCGGGCTCGCCGCGGAACCTGCCGTGAGCGAGCCGGCGCGCCGGCGCAAAGTTCGCCTGGGCGAGCTGCTGCTCGAGCAGAAGATCATCACGGAGGAGCAGCTCAGGACGGCGCTCGCGGAGCAGAAGCGCACGGGGCGCAAGCTCGGGCGCGTTCTGACCGACCTGGGAATTGCGCGGGAGGAGATCGTCTGCGAAACCCTCGCGCGACACCTGCAGATTCCTTTTCTGGATGTGCGCCAGTCCAACCCCAACCCGCAGGCCGTACGCCTGTTGCCGGAAGTGCAGGCACGGCGCTTTCGGGCCATCGTGCTGCAGGCTGAAGGCAACCGCCTTACCGTCGGCATGGCGGACCCCACCGATCTGTTCGCCTACGATGAGCTCGCCGCGCGCCTGAAGAGGCCCCTGCAGGTCGCCCTGGTCAAGGAATCCGATCTCCTCAAGACCCTCGACGTCGTCTATCGCCGCACGGATGAGATCGCCTCCATTGCCCACGAAGTCGGTGAGGAGCTGCGCGAGGGTGATATCGACATCGAGCGACTCGCCGCCGAGGAAGGCTCGGCGGATGCCCCGGTGATCCGGCTCATCCAAACGGTGTTTCACGACGCCGTGCAGGTCGGAGCATCCGATGTGCACATCGAGCCCGGGGAGACGGCGTTGCGTGTGCGCCAGCGCGTCGATGGCAGCCTGCAGGAACAGCTCATCGATGGACGCCGCGTCGCCGGCGCTCTCACGACCCGCCTGAAGTTGATGAGCGGCCTGGACATTGCGGAAAAGCGCATACCCCAGGACGGCCGCTTCTCGGTCAAGGTGGGCAACAAGCTCATCGACGTGCGCGTCTCGACCATGCCGACGCAGCACGGCGAGTCGGTCGTGCTGCGCCTTCTCGATCAATCCGCGAACCTGATGGAGCTGGATCAGCTTGGCATGTCCCCCGAGATGCTCCTCCGGTTTCGCCGTCTGATCGAGCGCAGCGCCGGCATGGTGCTGGTCACCGGGCCCACCGGGAGCGGCAAGACCACGACCCTGTATTCCGCGCTGCATCACCTGAACCGGGCCGATACCAAAATCATCACCGTGGAGGACCCGGTCGAGTACCGGCTGGATCGCATCAATCAGGTGCAGGTGAACGCCAAGATAGGCCTGGACTTCGCGCGCGTGCTGCGCACGACGTTGCGCCAGGACCCGGACATCATCCTGGTCGGAGAGATGCGCGATCGCGAGACCGTCGACATCGGCCTGCGTGCCGCGATTACCGGGCATCTCGTGTTCTCCACGCTGCACACCATGAGCGCGATTGCTACCGTGCATCGCCTGCTTGATGTCGGTGCACAGGGCTACATGATTGCGGCGGCTGTGCACGGGATTGTGGCTCAGCGGCTGGTCCGCAAGGTCTGTGAGAACTGTGCCCAGGCGAGCGCGCCAAACGCTCATGAGATCGCCTGGCTCGAAGCTCGCGGCGGGGTCGCGAACGGGAGCTTCCTGCGCGGTGCCGGGTGTGCGTATTGCAATCATTCCGGCTATCGCGGCCGCATAGCGGTGCATGAGTTACTGGAGATCGACAAGGCGCTCGCGGATGCCATCCGTCGTGGGGAGCTGCGGGAATTCGATCTGGAGGCGCAGCGGCGTCCCGGGTACGTGTCGCTCGGTACCCGCGCGTTCGAGCTCGCAAGCGCGGGAGTGACCACCGTTGCCGAGGCAATCGGCGTGGACAGCAGCCTCGACGATGCTCTCAGCCCCTCCTCGCTGCTCCAGGACGTGCTGGCGAGTAACTCCACGACGGCGTCCGGTCGCTCATGATGTACCGATACACAGGCCGCTCTGCCCGGGGGCGGCTGGTGACAGGGAATCTGGACGGAGACTCGGCCGACGGTGTGGCCTCACGCCTGCTCGAAGGCGGCATCACGCCCATCGAGATTGCGCTCGCGGCGTTCGACGGTCAGGCGAAGGAGGCGGGCGCGGACTTGCGGCGCTTCGCGCACCGCCTGGGACTGGGTCGCCCCACCGTGGGCGACCTCGTATTGTTCTCGCGGCAGATGTACACCATCACCAAGTCAGGCATCCCGCTGCTGCGGGGTCTGCGCGGCCTGGTCAGCTCCACGCACAACGACGTGCTGAAGGCTGCGCTGCAGGACATCCTGGACAGCCTGGAAGCCGGCAGGGATCTGGGCAGCAGCTTCCGTCGGCACCCGGAGATCTTTCCGCCTCTCTATGTGAACATGATTGCCGTCGGCGAGGCGACCGGCACACTCGAGCGTGCGTTCCGGGCGCTCGCCGACTATCTGGCACAGGACCAGGAGATGCACGACCGCGTGAAGGCCGCCATGCGGTATCCGATCACCGTCATGGTCGTGATCGCGATCGCCATTGGCATCATCACTACGTTCGTCATCCCCAGATTCGAGCCGCTCTTCAAGGCGCTCGGTAACAACATCCCCTGGCCCACGCGCGTCATCATGGGAGCCGCCAGTCTGGCGCAGCACGATGGCTGGTGGGTGCTGGGTTGCTGCGCGCTCGCCGTCATCCTGGTGCGGGCGTTCGTCCACACCGAAGCCGGCCGCCTGAAATGGCATGCGCTCAAGCTGCACCTGCCCGTGTTCGGCCGCCTGGCCCATGAAGCGAGCCTCGCGCGTGCCAGTCGGACCCTGGCGACCTCGCTGCGTGCGGGGCTGCCGATGTTGCAGGCACTGCAATTGATCGCCCGCTCGGCAGGCAATGACCACATGACACAACGGATCCTAAAGATGCGCGAGGGAGTGGAGCGGGGCGAGCCCCTGAGCCGCGCCGCCACCGCCGCGGGGATGTTTCCGCCGCTGGTGTTACAGATGATGGCCGTGGGAGAGGAGACGGGTGAGCTGGGGGACCTGCTGGAGGAAGTGGCCGGTTTTTACGAGCGCGAAGTCGACTACACCCTGAAGAACCTCAGCGCCGCCATCGAGCCGCTGCTGATCGTCTGCGTGGGCGGCATGGTGTTGGTATTGGCGCTCGGCGTGTTCCTGCCCATGTGGGAATTGATCGCCAAAGTCGGCGGCGGCGGCTAGCTGCTGCATTGCGGCTTTCACCTGCGTGTTGTGACCTACATCACACGCGCGGCAGATTGCCAGGATCGACGTCATGATTTGGTCATGTTCGGCTGCAGTTGTCCGCCGGATGGCCGTTACACTGCTATCCACAGACCAATGTCTGTATGGCCAATGTCTCTATGGGGAGAGTGATCATGTCAAGGTCGGGCCAGCGTGGCTTCACGATGATCGAGCTGGTGGTCGTCATCGTCATACTGGGTATCCTTGCGGCGTTCGCCCTGCCGAAATACATGGGTCTGGAGAACCAGGCACGCATCGCCGCTCTCAACGGGATGACGGGCAGCATCCGCAGCGCTGCCAACATGGCGCACGGTGTCTGGCTGGCAAGCGGCAACCCCAACACGATCACGGTCGACACCGTGACGGTAACCATGGTGGATGGCTATCCGAACGCCGCTGGCATCCAGAACCTGATCCAGGACACGACGGGCTTCACCGTGAAGGTTTCGGGCACGACGACAACCTTCACGCCCAACAATGCGCGCACGGCCGCGACCTGCAACGTCGTGTACAACCAGGCGACGCCAACCCTGCCGTTCACGCTTACCGTACAGACGCCGGCCACTTTGCAGACCAGCTGCTGAGGCGCTTTCGTCCATGCAGCCGCGCATACAGCGCGAGCGCGGCTTCAGCCTCGTTGAGCTCGTCACCTGCATCGTGATCATCGGGGTCCTGGCGGCCGTCGCCGGGCCCCGCTTCCTTGACGACCAGCCCTACCAGCAGCGCGGCTACGTCGACGAAGTCGAGAATGCGATCCGTTATGCCCAGCGGGTGGCGATCGCCAGTGGGTGTCCCGTCGCTTTCAGCATTGACGCCTCAGGCTACGTAGCGCTGCAGCAGCCGCGCGCTGGAAGCAGCTGTTCGGGCGGCTGGTCGGTCCCTGTGACTCGCACCGATGGCACACCACTCGCCGGCACCCCACCGACCGCGGTCAATCTTTCCCCCGCAGCTCAATGGGTGTTTGCCTCAAATGGCGGTCTCAGCGGTGCGGCGCCACCGCCTCTTGCGGTAGGCCCCTTCACCCTGAGCATCGACGCCGGAAGCGGGCTGGTCACGTGCAATGCCTGCAAATAGACACAGGCGGCGCTCGCGCGGGTTTACCCTCATCGAGCTGATCGTCTCGATCGTGGTCCTCGGGGTTGCGACAACGGCGATCCTCGGCGTTTTCTCCAGTCTCGCGACCCGCAGTGCACAGGGCCTGGTGGAGAAGCAGGCCACTCAGATCGCGGCGGCCTATCTCAACGAGGTCCTGCTCCGATCCTTCGCGGACCCGGACGCCAATCCTGTGGAACCCTCGCGCGACCAGTTCGATGATGTGGGTGACTACAACGGCCTCGTCAATGTTGGCGTGCGGGACCAGTACAACCGACCCGTTACCGGGCTGGACCAATACAGCGTTGCCGTGCAGGTCTCGACTCCACCGGCGGGGTCGCTGGGGGCGGTGCCGCCGTCTGACATGCTCCTGGTCACGGTGACCGTCGTCCACTCGAGCGGGCTGACCGTAGTGGTCAGCGGCTACCGGACGGCCTACCCATGAAGGAGAGCGGGTTCACTCTGATCGAGCTCGTCGTCTCCATCGTGATCGCGGCGGTTATCGTCGGTGTGATCAGCATGTTCATGGTCACGCCGATCGAGGTGTATTTCTCCCAGGAGCACCGCAGTGACCTGGCAGACTCGGCGGATACGATCGTGCGTTGGTTCGATCAGGATGTGAGCAGCGCTCTGCCGAACAGTCTCAGGATGACCACCAACGGCAACGTCATTGCGGTGGAGATGATCACGACCATCGATTCCGCGCGTTATTGGCGTGCAGGAGAGACACCGAGCGGCGCGCAACGGGAGTTGGATTTCGGGGGCGCGGACACGGCGTTTGCGACCGACGGGACCTTCAATGCGGCCACCTACGCGCTGGCTCCGACGGCACGACGCCTGATCGTGAACAATCAGGCTTCTCCCTTGCCAAGCGCGTACGACGTCAATAGCGCCGTCCTGACGCGTGCCGGGGACTCGATAGGCATGACGACGGTGGCCGGGGAGAGCGACGTCACGATGACGCCGGGCTTCAAGTTCGCGGCGCCCTCGCCCACGAACAGGGTGTATGTAATGGCGCAGACAGTCGACTATCTATGCGATCAGAAGGCAGGCACCGTCACGCGCTACGCCGGATACAAAATAGCGGCCAATCCCGCGGCACGCGACAGCGCGGCAAAGTTGAATGCCGCTGCCCCGCAAAGCGTTTCGCTCGTGGGCCGATTTGTTACCGCGTGCCGCTTCGCATGGACAGCCGAGACGGCTTACCACGGGGGAATGCTCAGCCTGGAGCTGACGCTGGCCAATCCTGGCGGAACGCTGCAGCTGTTT
>CAZLYG010000091.1:5773-10370 GCA_964563075.1 uncultured Steroidobacteraceae bacterium
TGTTTCATCAGGTCGGCGTGCAGGGCATCCGATGAGGAGCCAGCGAGGGTTTTCACTGATCGCTGCCATATTCCTCATCGTGGTTCTGGCAGCCCTGGCCACGTTTGCCGTCCGGATCGCGGTGACCCAGCAGGAGACGCAGAATCTCTCGCTCCTGGAAATGCAGGCGCAGGCGGCGGCCCAGTCGGGACTCGAGTATGGCGCCAACCGGGCACTGAAGTACGGTCAGTGCCAGAGCTCCGTCGCGCTCACTCTGGCCGGGGCCGGCCTCAAGGGGTATGCGGTCGTCGTGAAGTGCACGGCCACCCCGCACTTTGCGGGTAAGAACAGCTACGCATTGAGCTCTACGGCGAGCCGAGGTGTGTACGGTCGCGCGGATTTCGTGGCGCGACAGGTGTCCCGCACAGTGACCACGCCCTGAGCTAATGCGCCTTGACGAGGCGCGGCTGGTCGTCGGTGATGGTGATCAAAGCGATGTAGCGCGTGTTGTCGAGCCGGAAATCCAGCAGTTTCTTCGGCGGGTTGCTGGTGAGCAGATCGTCAGCGCAACGCGTATCGCTCGCCCCATACTGGGCGGCAAGCTGCAGAGCAGGGGCGCCGGGGCGGCACAACTTGTTGCCCGCGGCGATGATCTTTTCCGCGCGCTGGTAATGGTTGAAATTCCTCGCGCGCAGCTGTTCCAGATCGGCGGTGCTGTAGAGGCGGACCACCCGAGCCGGCGGCTTGGGCGGAACCGGAGCGTCCGCAGCCCGAGCCTGCAGAGCGAGCGCGCTCGCCAGCATCGCTCCGGAGGCACAGACCACAGCCAGGACTGCTGAACCCGAGGCTCTATTCATGGCAGCTACCCCTACGTTTGGCGCGGCTTCCTGCTCCGTAGAGTAGTCGTTTGCGCATGAAGTTCCCAGGGCCGGCCTCTCTGCTGCTGCCGCCTGGTATACGATCGGACAAATGCAAAGTATCCCTGTCTGCGCACGCCGCTTCGGCCGCGCCAGTGCGCTGCTGCTGCTCTGTCTGGCCGTCACCATCGCGCTCCCCGAACGGGAAGCGGCTGCCCAGAAGGCAGACCAACAAGCGGCGCCTGCTCCGGAAGTTGGGCCTACTCACGCGCCGCTGCCGGCGCCCACCGCGCCCCTCAGCCCGCCGCCTCCGGCCGCCCAGTCTCCCGTCTCACCGTCTCCCGCTGCGCCCGGCGAGTCCGGCACGCCTGCGTTCGGCGAGGCGAACCCGTCCGCACCGCTGCGCTACGACACCGAATATCCGCCGATGCACTACGAGGGGCTGGCGCAGAGCAACCGTATCGCCCGCCTGCAGGCTCGCCTCGACCGGGGCGAGGTGAAGTTGGATTTCGAGCCGGGTCACGGGTATCTGCGCTCGCTGCTGAAGGCGCTGGACATCGATCCGAGCTCGCAAGTGCTGGTCTACTCGAAGACGAGCCTGCAGACCGGGGAGATCCAGGCGGCGAGTCCCCGCGCCCTGTACTTCAACGAGGACACTTATGTCGGCTGGGTGCAGGGAACCCAGAAGATCGAGCTGGGGACGATGGACAGCACCCTGGATCAGGTCTTCTACACGCTCAACAACGCCAGCCCGAACGGGGCTCGCTTCAAGCGCGAGACCACCAACTGCCTGGGTTGCCATGACTCGCTGTCGTACTCCGGTGGCGGCGTGCCGCGCTTCCTGCTGATGTCGACTTACGTCGACACCCATGGCAATGCGCTCACTCACGAGGGATCGATCCTCGTGACCGATCGCACCGAATTTCAGTATCGCTGGGGAGGCTGGTACGTCACCGGACACCAGGGCAATGAGATCCATCTGGGGAACATGATGGTTCACAACGTGCAGGAGCTGACGCACCTGGATGGCCTGCGGCGCGGCAACCTCGACAACCTGGACGCCCTGTTCGATACCAAGCCCTACCTGACGGACAAGAGCGACATCGTCGCACTGCAGGTGCTGCTGCATCAGTCGACCGTGCAGGACCGGATCACCGAGGTGAACTGGGACACCCGCACAGCGCTCGCCAAGGCGGGCAAGGACCCCACCGGCGGGCACGGCGTCACGCTGCCTCAGCAGATAGCTAAACAGATTCAGGACGAGATGGACGCGCTGGTGGATGAGATGCTGTTCGTCGGCGACCCTGGCTACAACAGCCGCCTCACGGGCAATTCCGGGTTCGACAAATGGTTCCAGGCCCGCGGACCGCGCGACCGCCAAGGACGCTCCCTGCGCGAGTTGGATCTGACGAAGCGGTTGTTCAAATATCCCTGCAGCTTCCTGATCTACTCCGAGGCATTCGATGCGCTGCCGGTCTATGCCAGGGACTATGTGTATGCGCGGCTGGTGAAGATCCTGACAGGGAAGGAGTCCAGCCCGCAGTACGCGGTGCTGTCCGCCGCTGAGCGCAAGGCGGTGGTGGAAATCCTGAAGGACACCAAGCCGCAGTTCGCCGCCGCCCTCAAACGGGGTTAGGCCACCAGGGCGGTGTCGGTCTCTGCCGCCGCTGCACACGCAGCGTGCGTCCACAGGTGAACTACGGCGTACGCCCGCCATGGCCGCCAGCACTCTGCGCGAGCGAGAACTTCCGCGGCGGCGGGGCGTCGACCCTTGACAGCGAGGACTCGCTGTAACGCAGCGTCGCTCGCGAGGAAGGCATCCGTCTCGCCAAGTCCGCGCATGGCGATGTACTGAGCCGTCCATTCGCCAACGCCTGGGATCTCGCGAAACCGAGCGACGGCGGCGCTCAGGTCGCGGCACGGATCGAAGAGATCCGGTTGTGCCCGGGCTGCCGCGGCCACGCCGACAATGCATTCGATCCGAGAGCGCGGCACCCCGAGGGCGGCGAGCCCCGCAACGCTGAACAGCTCCGGGCGTGGGAACACGCGGTTCAGCCCGGGTTGTGCGAGTGCATCGCTCACGGGTGAGCCGAGCATCGAGGCGAGACGCCCACCGAGTCGGGTCGCTTCTTTCACAGAGATCTGCTGGCCGAGAACCGCACGCACGGCGATCTCGAATCCGTCCCACGCTCCCGGCACACGCAGCCCTGGTCTGCTGTGAACGAGCGGAGCCAGGGTGGGGTCGGATTGGAGAGCCTCGAGAATCGCCACAGGCTCCGCGCCGAGGTCGAAGAGCCGGCGGGTGCGTGCGATGATGGTTGGTAGTGCATCCAGCCGGGGAAATGTTACGAGCACCCGCAGCGCTGCCTGCTCGGGGACCTGTGTGACCTCGATCGATCCCACGTGTTTGCCGATCTCGATCACCCGCGCATAAGAATCCGGCGTAACGGTTTCCACTCCCGGCAGCGCGCGTGTAGCGAGGAATTGCAGCATCGCCTGCCAATCGTAGGGGGGTCGATAGGGCAGCAGGAGGGAGATCCCCGAGAACGGCGATCCACTCGTCGCACGCTGCCGCAGCTGACTGGGCGGGCGGCCGTAGAGGCGCTGAAAAGTCTCATTGAAGCGCCGCAGGCTCCCGAAGCCACTGGCCAGCGCGACCTCGGTCATGCTGAGCTCAGTCTGGTGAATCAGTTGCTTGGCCAGCAGCACGCGCCGCGTCTGCGCGACAGTGATGGGTGCCGCCCCAAGGTGACGCCGGAAGAGCCGGCGCAACTGGCGTGCGCCAATCTCGAGGCGCATCGCCAGCGAATCGACATCCGACTCATCGAGCGCGCCGCTTTCGATCAACTTCAAATCTCTGGATACCGTAGCGGAGGTTCCCCGCCAGGCATCGAGGGTGGGCGAGCTCTCCGGGCGGCAGCGCAAGCACGGCCGATATCCGGCCTCCTGCGCCGCAGCGGCGCTTGGCACGAAGGTGCAGTTCTGCAGCTTGGGCGGACGGGCAGGGCAGATGGGCCGGCAGTAGACGCCGGTCGTTTTCACACAGATGAAAAACCGCCCGTCGTAACGCGCATCGCGGGCCAGGACGGCTCTGTAACAAGCGGCGTTTTCGAGCTCCATGGCGTGAATATAGCCCTGGCCGCGGGAGTGTCTCGCGGTTTTCGGACCTCATAGCCTCCGGCGGCCTCGCCCGGAGGTGCCTCAATCGATAGTGCGCCAGCGTGAGCCGTCGTAGCGCAACAGCGTGGCCGCGGACTGCTCACATCGATGCGAATCACAGCCATAACCGACTGCGACATCGAAGTTTCCGTTCCACCGCGTCCTTGGCAGCCCGATATGAACGCGCAGGCCTTTACCGCCGCTCCAGGCGCTCTCGGGCAGGAAAGTCACACCCGTGTTCGTAAGCGCTGCAGCGTGCTCAGCAGGCAGATCCTGGTCACCGACGCGGACGTAACACGGGCAACGAGAGCCGTGGGTACCCAGGTGGGAAGCGGGGGCAGCCAGCTCGTGGCGCAATAGAACCTCCGCCATGGCGTATTGGCTGCCAGGCGGCGGATGCCGTCGACTACATGCCGCGACGAGCGCGAGCAGCGTAAAGGTCAGGATGACGAGAGCCCGGTAGCGCAACTATGCTCCGCAGACACGTTGTTTGCACGCCGGCGACAGCGCCGCCCCGCAACCGGGAAGGGGAGATCGCCAAGGCGCGGGCCCGCGCGGCCCAGCGGTTCCCACGCCGACCGGCCTGACCTCAGCGCCGCGCT
>CAZLYG010000091.1:10380-13483 GCA_964563075.1 uncultured Steroidobacteraceae bacterium
GCCACACGAGCGTGACCAACAGGCCGAACGCCGAATACCATTCCATGTACCGCGGTGCACCCTGCGCGACCCCGGACTCGATCAGGTCGAAATCGAGCGCCAGATTCAAGGCGGCAACGCCGACGATCACCAGCGAGATGACGATGCCCAGCGGCGTGGAGGCATTCAGGACTGGAACGCCGATGTGGAAGAAGCCCAGCACCATCGTTGCGATATAGAGCAGGGCGATGGCGCCAGTCGCTCCCACCACGATGGCCCGGAAGCGCTGCGTCACGCGGATGAGCCCTGACCGGTAGGCAACGAGGAGCACAATCAGCACGCCGAACGTCAGCCCGACCGACTGAATGGCAATGCCGGGGTAACGCCGCTCGAGCAGGGCGGAAATGCCTCCCATCGCCAGACCTTCGAGCGCTGCATAGGGCAGCGCCAGGTACGGGGCCAGCGTTGCCTTGAAGCTGATGACAATGGCGAGGATGAACCCGCCGAACAGACCTACCATGACGGACGTGGAAGCCGCGGCAGGATCGCCGGTCGACATGTACTGCGACCACGGCCACAGCGCGCTCGCGAGCAACACCACCACCATCAGGAACGACTTGTTGATCGTTCCCTGCAAGGTCATCCGCTCTTCGCCGACCAGCGGCCGCGGCAGATTTGCGAAAGTCTTGTCGTTCAACCCCGGATTGCCGGTGCGACGCAAGGGGGCGGGGGTGGGCATGGGTCTCTCCTTCAGGAGCTTTCCGAAGCTGCACATTCTAATCGACCGCGGCGGTGAGAGCGGGTTCAATCGATTTCCCGGGCACTTACGTTGAATCGCAGCTGCAGTTCCCGCCGCCTGGCATACTTTTCAGCACTGCATATTCACGGGAGAGGCTCATGGTCGGACGGATCCGGGGCGTGGCATTCGCGTCGCTTTTGACCTGCATGGCGGCCGGTGCGGTCGCGCAGGCGCCCGACAAGGCTGAGATGTTGATCGATTCAGCCAAGGCCGCCACGGGCGGTTCGGCCTGGGACAAAGTGGTGACCTGGCACGAGAGCGGCACCGTGACTGCGGGTGGGTTGAGCGGGAAGTACGAGTCGTGGATGGACCTCACCTCACTGCACAATGCTGGGCAGTTTTCCCTGGGACCGTCAACGGGCAGCAACGGCTGGGACGGCAAGCGGGCATGGACGACGGACAGCTCGAAGGAGGTCCGGGTCGAGGCGAGTCGGGAGACCGTGGCGCAGTCGATTCAGGATGCCTATCGGACCGGCTATGCCTTTTATTTCCCGCAACGCTTCCCGGCCACGCGGACGTACGCCGGCACGCGTAGCGCGGATGGCAAGACCTATGAGGCGGTGAAGCTCACCCCGGCGCAGGCCGAGCCCTTCGAGATCTGGTTCGACCCCAGCTCGCACCGGATAGCGCGCGAGGTACAGCTCACCGGCGGCATGCCGCACACCTTCATCCTCTCCGACTATGCCTCCTTCGGGGCGCTGCGGGTGCCGAAGAAGACGATCGACCGGGTTGGCAACGATCCGAAGTTCGATACCGTGACCGAGGTGAGCCACATCGCTTTCATCGGTCCGCAGACCGTCGCTCGCTATGCGCCCCCGCCGGCGCCAGCGAACAACGCGCAATGGCCGGCCGGCAAGGACTCGGTGACCGTGCCGTTCCGGCTGCTCAACAACCATATCTATGTGATGGCCTCGATCAATGGCCAGGAGCCCATCCCATTCGTGTTCGACACGGGCGCCACGGACATCCTGGAGGACTCTGCCGCCAAACGGCTCGGGATCGCCGTGGAAGGGGCGCTTCCCGGAGGCGGCTTCGGCGATCAGATCGCGGCCTTTGGATTCGCTAAGGTCAAGAGCGTCTCACTCGGCGGCCTGACGATCCCGGACGAGGTCTTTGGCACTGAGAGCTCACCGGGCTGGATCGCCGTCGAGGGCGCCCCCTCGGACGGCCTTCTGGGGTACGAGTTCGTGAAGCGCGCCGTACTGTCGATCGACTACGCGAAACGCACGCTCACCTTCACCAGACAGGACGCCTTTCGCCCGCCGCAGGACGTGAAGGCGATTCCCTTCACTTTCGATGAGCACATTCCCATGGTGTCCGCTTCCCTGGACGGCCACACGGGCGAGTTCGAGATCGATACCGGATCGCGCGGCGCGCTGACATTGATGCACCCGTTTGCGGCGTCTTACGATCTGGTGGACAAATATCATGCGACGCACTCGGTAACGGTCGGTTACGGGGTGGGTGGCCCTTCCAAGGCGTTGCTGGCCCGCGCCGGGGAGCTCACGATCGGAGGCTCGACGACCATCACAGCGCCGGTCACCGAGCTCACCAGCGACACTGCGGGGCAGGCGGCTGCGACTCGCACGGCGGGCAACATCGGCGGGGATCTCCTGAAGCGCTATACGATGACGCTCGACTACGCGCATCAGCTGTTGTGGCTGCAGCCGAACGAGCTCGCCCGTCAGCGGGAAGTGTTCGATCGGGCCGGAGTGTGGATTGCGCGTGCCAAGGATGGCGCGATACAGATCGCCGATGTCGCGAACGACAGTGCCGCCGCGAAAGCGGGCATCGCCAGCGGAGATGAGATTCTGGCCGTGAACGGCAAGCCGGCCAAAGAGGTGCAGCTCTACGATCTGCGTGAGGAGTTCAAAGGCCCTGTCGGCACGTCGTTCAATCTGCGGTTGAAGGGAAAGCAGGGCGAGCGCCAGGTGACTTTGACGCTGGCGGATCAGATCTGAGGCTCACCGGATCGACATGGTTAGTCCTGCGGATCGGAGGCGGTGAAGGCGGAGCAGCAAGGCTTGCCGATGGCATGCAGCTCCATCAGCTCCGCGCGCGTGCCGTCCGGGTCGAGGAGGTTGAGTTGCCACTTCGCATCGCGCCCGATCTTGGGCGTATTGCTCTGCCCCGTGAGCCGGTCGCCGTTCCACAGCAACGTGTAGGCCACCTCGGTGCTGTCGACGCCGAGTGAGAAGTGATCCAGCACGCCTAGATCCGCCGCGCGCATCGTTGCGGGGATGCCGTGACCATCCGGCGTGCCCACGATCATGTACTCCAGCCAATCCGTACCGTCGGGCACCTGCTGAGACACCCAGGTCGGCA
>CAZLYG010000092.1:0-4201 GCA_964563075.1 uncultured Steroidobacteraceae bacterium
TTCAGCGAATAAGTGCCGGCCACCAGCACCTGCTCGAGGGTCCCGCCTGCATCCGTCTGCACGGCGGGTCTGGCAGCCGGCCGCTCCCACCAGTGCCGCTTGGACACGCCCTTGTCGCCCGCCAGGGTGAGAGCCAGCGTATGGTCGTTCACCAGGGTCCAGCTCACCCCGGGGAGCCCGGCGACCATTTTGTTCAGGGCGTCGGTCGGCTCGTAGTTGCCGACCACGGGGTTGGTCTTCTTCCCCTCGAGCTGATGGTAGTCGTACAGCAGCTGCAGCTCGGCCTGCGTGCAGAACTGATTGAGCATCTTGCGCGCGTCGCCCGCGGGCAGGTCGAAGTGCCTGGGTGCGGCGCAGGCGCAATGGGCCCACGCCAGCCCGAGCACGATGCTGAGCGCGATACTGAGACGGCAATGTTGGTCGAAACCTGATGCGGCCTTGTCTTCTTCCATGACAAGCAATGCGACCGTTGACAACCCTAAAGTGACATGACGGCCGAGTGTCTGAAATCCGTAAGTCGAAAAGCGCCGGCATCGAGAGATTCGTTGCTGTGGCGCAATATGCGCCGGCGCCAATGCACCCCCGGGTGCTCACCCGGCGAGATGCGACGCCCATCGCTCAAAAGCGCCGCCCCACAGGCCGCGCCGGCCACCGCAAACACACCCAGGATGCCCCTTTTGGGGCAAGTGTACCTGCGCGCCCGCTCCCGTGCCTGCGTACATTTACGTGTCCGTGAACCCGGCCCGCTCGTGCCCGTGTACCCGTGTCCATGAATGCGGCGTGCTCGTGCCGTGTACCCGCGTACGCGAATGCGGCGTGCCCGTGTACGTGAGTCCGCCGCCCACGCGGTCGGTGTACCTCATCGCCGTCCGACGCTACTCTGTTGCCTTCAGGACACAATCTCGGGGGATCTCGAATCATGGGCCCGCCAGCCCGATCCGGGCCGCAATTGACCGTGCGCGCGGTCGTACTTGCCATAGTGCTGGCGATCATCCTCGCGAGCGCCAACGCCTACCTGGGCCTTTTTGCGGGCATGACTATCGCCTCTGCGATCCCTTCGGCCGTGGTGTCGATGGCCGTGCTGCGCGCGCTGGGCGGAGGCGGCATTCTCGAGAACAATATCGTCCAGACCGGCGGATCGGCGGCTTCCTCGATGGCGGCCGGAGTGATCTTCACGGTCCCGGCGCTGGTCATTGTCGGTTTCTGGAAGGATTTCGACTATGGCTGGGTGTTGGGGATGGCCGGTCTCGGCGGCGTGCTGGGCGTGCTGTTCGCAGTTCCGCTGCGCCGCACCCTCATTGTGGAGCAGGGGCTCGCCTTCCCCGAGGGGAAGGCCGCTGCGGAAGTCCTGCGGGCCGGCGAGAACCCCTCGCAAGGAGTGAGCATTCTCTCGCAGGCCGCCGTGGGCGGCGGGCTGATGAAGCTGGCCGCCGCAAACGGACTGAGACTGATTCCCGATACGGCGTCGTTCAGCGCCTACCTCGGCAAAGGCATCCTCTACCTCGGCACCAACCTTTCGCCCGCCATGCTCGGCGTTGGCTACATCGTGGGGTTCAACATCGGCGCTGTCATCGTCGCCGGAAGTGTCCTTTCGTGGAATGTGATGATCCCGCTCTACAGCGCCCTGTTCCTGGGGCCCCACGCGCAGGCCATGCAGGGTCTCAGTGCAGCGGACGCCGCCGGCTTCATATGGTCCAGCCAGATCCGTTACGTGGGCGTCGGCGCGATGCTGGTGGGCGGCGTCTGGACTCTCATCAAGCTGCGTCGGACGCTGCTGTCGGGTATCCGCAGCGGCCTGGCGGCGAGCCGGCCGGGCAACACGGCGAGCTCGGCGCCGACCGAGCAGGACCTGCCGATGCGAGCCATCCTCATCGGTGTTGTGTTGCTCAGCGTGCCGCTGTGGTTCCTCTATCAATCGATCGTCGGGAGCGTGCGGGTGAGCCTGCCGATGACGGTGATCATGATCGTGGCGGGATTTCTGTTCTGCTCAGTCTCCGCCTACACGGCCGGCCTGGTCGGCTCGTCGAACAGTCCCGTGTCGGGCATTACGATCGCGACCACGTTGTTTGCGGCACTCGTGCTGCTGCAGCTCATGGGTCCCACAGCGCCGCTCGGTCCGCCCGCCGCCATCATGATCGGCGCGGTCGTGTGCTGTGCCGCCTGCATCGCGGGCGACAACCTGCAGGATCTGAAGGCAGGCTACATCGTGGGCGCGACGCCTTGGAAGCAGCAGGTGATGATGGGGATCGGTGCTGTCTCCTGCGCCCTGATCATGACACCTGTGCTGAACCTCCTCGCCCGAGCCTACGGTATCGGGGTGCCGAGCCCGGCGCATCCCAATCCCCTGCTCGCGCCACAGGCAACGCTCATCGCCTCGGTCGCGAAGGGTCTGTTCGGAGGCAAATTGCCGTGGAACATGGTTGCCGTCGGGACGATCATCGGCGTCGGCATCATCCTCGTCGATGAGATTCTGACGGCGCGACGTGCGACTTTCCGAGTGCCGGTGCTCGCAGCCGCCGTAGGCATTTATCTGCCATTGGACGTGACCTCGCCAATCTTCCTCGGCGGGCTGCTTGCCTGGCTTGCGGAGCGCACCCTGCGTGCGAACGCTCCAAAGGGCATCCTTCTCAGCTCAGAGGACATCGAGCGACTCACACGCAAAGGGACACTGTTTGCCGCCGGAATGATCACCGGCGAGGCGCTGATGGGCATTCTCATAGCGATTCCCATCGTCGTCGCCCGGCGCGCCGACGTGTTGGCGCTGCCGCCGGCGTGGCATTTTGCTCAGTGGTTGGGAATCGTGCTGCTGGCGGGACTGGCCGCCCTACAGTTGCGCACGGCCACGGCGCCCACGGGCGGTAGGGTACGGTCGCCGCAATGAGGCGGCAGGTCCGGTCGATGACGCGCCGCGCTCGCTGTTACAGCCGTCGCACATAGACGTCGATCTTGCCGCGGGGGCCGATGAACCACGAGCCCAGCCAGCCGGTGATTCCGACAATCAACGCGGTCAGGAAAGCGGACCAGAAGCCGCCCCAGATGTGAAACCCCGGCAGCAACGCCGCCACCAGCGCGACCATCGCCGTGTTGACGACCAGGAGGAACAGGCCGAGTGTCAGAATCGTAATGGGAAATGTCAGTACGACCGCTATCGGCCGCACGACTGCGTTGACGACTCCGAGCAGGACGCCTGCGAGCACGAGCGTCATTGCGTCGTCGATGCGAATGCCGCCTACCCAGCGGGTCGCGATCCATAGGCCGATTGCGCTGATCAGCGCGCGTGCAACGAAACCGATCATGGCGTGCTCCGCTGCAGGTGTTTTTCGACGATGACTTTGAGGCGCGCCATGGCCTGCTGCCATCCGGTGCGCAGCCGCATGTAGGGCACGTCCCACTCGAGCGTCGCGGGATATCCCGATCCCAGCAGCCGCACGATCGTGCCGTCCCCTTCGGGTTCGAGGATGAAATCGTCGACGATCACATTATCGGTCGGCGGCAGGGAAGGTGTCGCCATGTAGATGAGCCGCATGCGGCGAGTCGGCTCGAACACGTCGATGTGCGCTTCGAGCTCGGTCACCCGGTCGACGCTTGCACGAAACAGCCCTCCCGGTTGCGCTCGGATCTGCGCGTTGGGCGAGCACCAGCGAGTGAGTATCGTGGGATCCACCAGCGCGCTCCACACTTGCTGTGCGCCGGAAAGAACATCCACGCGATGCGCGTAGCCTCGGGCCTTGTCACTCATAGGGTCATTGTGCCGCCAAACTCGACTCAGGGCGTGGCTGTACGCCGTCGCAAAGCTGCGACCGCCAGGGGCAGCAGCGAGACGAGGACGATGACAATCGTGACCAGGCCGAAGTTCTGTTTGATCACCGGGATGTTGCCGAACAGATATCCGCCCCACACAAACAGCGTTACCCAGCACAGGCCACCGAGCACGTTGTAGGTCTGGAAGCGACCGTAGGCCATTCTTCCGACGCCCGCCACGAATGGCGCGAAGGTCCGCACCACCGGAATGAAACGCGCGAGCACGATGGTCTTTCCGCCGTGCTTCTCATAGAAGTCGTGGGTCTTCTGCAGCGCGCGGCGATCGAGGAAGCGTTCGAGGAAAGGAATGTGCGAATTGAACACCCGTGGCCCGATGGCCCGCCCGATCATATAGTTGACCGTGTTGCCCGTGGCCGCCGCAATCAGGAGGAGCACGATC
>CAZLYG010000092.1:4211-8830 GCA_964563075.1 uncultured Steroidobacteraceae bacterium
GAACCGCGACAACGCGACCGCGAGGCCGCCGAAGCGCGCGAAGAACTGCTCGGTGCGCCGCAGATGCTCCACCTTCAGGAAGCGGTAGCGCCCGCTGAACGCGGGGGGGCCGATGAGCCGGCCCACCGCATAGTTGCTTGTGTTGCCGAGAATGGCGGCGGCACCGAGCACTGCGTTCAGCAGGGGGGTGTTCAACGTTCCGCTGGTGTCGATTGCGGCCAGCGCGCCCACGGCGAACAGCAGCGAGTCTCCCGGCAAAAAGGGGGTCACCACCAGGCCCGTCTCCGCAAAGATGACGGCGAACAGGATCGGGTAGATCCAGAGGTGGTACTGGCTGAGCAGCTCGATCAGGTGATGGTCGAGGTGCAGGACGAGATCAATGAACCACGCGAGCACGTTGCAGCATTCAACCTAAGGCCGGGACGGCGTCGGCCGCAGCCTACCGTGCCCTGTGTTCAGGGCACCAGCGCGCGCGTCGCCGTCGCGGCTACCTGAGTCTGCGGTCGCGGCAGATGGGCCTTGAGGGTCCGCACACCCAGGAGAACGTCGCTATCCCGCTGCTCCAGGGAAAGCGTGGACTTGACGGCAAGCTCGACCGGAGGCTGTTCGGCCCCGGTCGGAACGATGTCGGGGATGATCCCCTTACCGTGGATCGAGGCACCGGAGGGGGTGAAATACCGGGACGTGGTCAGCTTGATGGCGCCACCGTAGGTCAGAGGCATCACCGTCTGCACCGATCCCTTGCCGTACGTTTTGTGCCCGATCAGCAGAGCTCGGCCATGATCCTTCAGTGCACCCGCCACGATCTCGGACGCCGAGGCAGTGCCACCGTTCACCAGCACCACCAGGGGTGCGCCATCGATCACATCCCCGGGAGTGGCATCCATTCGGAAGCGCGCATCCGGAGTGCGCCCATCCGCCGTGACGATCACGCCCGAATCGAGAAATGCATCGGCCACCGCGACGCCGGCCTCGAGGACACCACCTGGGTTGTTACGCAGGTCGAGCACCAGACCTTTGATGCCAGCGGGGTTGTCTCTCTTGAGAGCCGCGATGGCGTGATTCAGATCGTCCGCCGTCGTCTCGCTGAAAGTCGTGATACGGACGTAACCGTAGCCGGGCTCAAGGGTGTTCTCAGCGACGCTGTGGACCTCGACCTTCGCGCGCTTCAAGGAATATTCGACGAGGTCGTTGGCGGGTGGGCGGCGGACAGTCAGCCTCACCACGCTTCCTGCGTTGCCCCGCATTTTCGCAATCGCGCCGGCGAGGTCCGCTCCGATGTCCTCACCGTCGATTTTCACGATCATATCGCCAGGCTGCAGTCCTGCCTTCTGGGCAGGAGAGCCTTCGATAGGCCGCAGGATCTTCACCGTGCCATTCTCAGCGGCGACCTCGATGCCGACGCCGGGGTAGGAGCCCATGGTGCTGAGCCGAATCTCTTCGAACTCATCGCTATCGAGATAGGCGGAGTGGGGGTCCAGGGCCGCCACCATGCCGCGGATCGCCTTTTCCATCAGGGTGTGGTCGTCGACGTCATCCACGTACTCGCGCTTGATGCGTTCGTAGACTTCGGCGAACTGGCGGGCATCTTCCCAGGGAAGGGTGGGGGCAGCGTTGGGCGCGGGCGCGGGGTCCCGCTGCTTTTCTGCCAGCACACCGCTGGTCAATGCAGCGGAAAATCCAAAAATCGCCCCCGCCACGAGAGCGATCAGCGTGCGCGATCGCGTCGACATGTTCCTCAAACCCCCCGGTTTGGATGACGCACGGATACTACGTCGTCCCCGGACGGTCAATGGCCGGAGCGCAAAGCCGTGACCGGCCCGGCAAAGTGAACATAAACATGCGGGGAGTCCCGGGGCGGAAGAACGCCGGGCTAGCGGGAGGCGAGCCCAGCGGCAGCCTCTCGCGTCGCAGCATCGGAACTGGGCGCGCTCTGCGCAGCAGGCCGCGGCGGCAGGCCCACGAGCATCTCGGAGAGCGGGGCGGGTCTGCCGATGGCGAACCCCTGGCCGTAGTCCACCCCGAGCAGCGCCACTCGCGCTCCGATCTCGCGAGTCTCGACATACTCGGCCACCGTGGACATGGACATCGAATGCGCGAGCTGTGCCATCGAGCGCACCATCGACTCTGCGCGTTTATCCACGAGCACGTCGCGTACGAAGCTGCCGTCGATCTTCAGCATCGTCACGGGCAGCTGTCGCAGGAAGGACAGCGAGGAGAGTCCAGTGCCGAAGTCATCGAGCGCGACTCCGCACCCCAGATCGCGCAGGCGGCGCATAAGCGCCTCTGCGCGCACGATGTTGGTCATCGTGGCGTTTTCGGTGAGCTCGAAGCAGAACAGCTCCGGCTGCAGCCCACTGCTGCGGATGCGGTCGATGAGGAAGTCGGAGAATTCCTCATCGTGCAGCGACTGGCCTGAAAAGTTGATCGCGAACGCAATCTGCCGGCCCTCGAGCTGGGCAGACCGCTGGCGCAACAGCGCAATGGCGGTGTCGACGACCCAGCGATCGATCACGGGCATCAGCTGATAGCGATTGGCTGCGGACAGCAGCCGATCGAAGCCCACGATGCGGCCATTCTCATCGAGCATTCGCAGCAGCAGCTCGAAGTGCGGCCGGGCGCCCACGGCCTTGGCGAACGGTGCAATGAGCTGCGCATCCAGCCGCAGGTGGCCGGCATCGATGGCCTCGCGCAAGCGGCCTGCGATGTTGATATCGGCAAATCGACGCACGAGGCTGGCGTCGTTGCTTTGATAGACCTCGACGCGGTTGCGACCGCGATCCTTGGCCGCTTTGCACGCTGTTTCGGCCGCTGCGAGCGAGTGCATGAGCTCGCCGCCGCCGGCATCAATGGCGGCCACGCCGACGCTGATGGTCAGGTGCAGTCGCGAATCGTCGCAGGACAGGCGGGATTCGCCCTGCAGTGCCAGCTTCTCAGCGGCTTCGCGCAGGCTCTCGGCAAACTCTTCCGCACCGTCGAGCGGCATGGGCACGAGCACCGCGAAGCGGTCGCCGGAAATACGCGCCGCGAAGGCGTCATACGGGAGCCGTGTTCGAATCAGCTCTCCCAGCTGGGACAGCACTGAATCGCCGGCATGCATCCCGAGGGTATCGTTGATCACGTGCAGCTGATCGGCGTTGATGTACAAGGCCGTCCACTGCTTCACCTTGGTCGTGTCGGCGACCACGGCTCGCATGCGTTGCTCGAATTCCGGCCGTGTGTACAGACCCGTCGAAGCTCCATCCGCCAGCAGACCCTGCTGATCGAGGGAGCTCACCTTGCCCTTGAGTCGTTCGATAGCGGCGTGCGCGAGCAGGTCGCGCCGCAGACACTCGAGCGCCGGCCGTAACAACGATTGTGCAAAGGAGAAATTGCGGGCTTCGGGGTCGTGCTCGCCGTTTGCACGACACACGACCGCCACGATCGCAAGAGGTCGTTGTTCCTCATCCCGGAGCCAGCACAGATACGCCTGCTGGTTGGCACCGAGCATGCGCATCTCACCGGGCCGCTCGGGCGCGGTGCGCGCCTCGGCCACCACCTCCGCCACGAAATGAGGCAGGTCGGGTCCCGCCAGCGTGTCGCTCGTCCACTTCAGGTTGCCGGCCGCATCGAACAGAGCGACGCTCGAGGCACGCGGGAGCAGGCAGCGAAAGAGCTGAACGTAGGGGTCCGGAGAACCCCACGAGCTCGCGGGCATGCTGGGTATTTTCCGGGGCTCGCTGCTCATGCCAGCCGGTGGGTCCGAAGTCGCTGAAGGGCTTTGCGGTACAGTCGCAGACCGATGGCCGCGGGATCGTTGCGCGAGTTGGCTATTTCCGCGAATACACCGCTACCAACGTCGCGCGTCCCGCATGCGGGTCGATTTGACTTATCCTGAGCTTGAGCGGGGCGGCGCTTCAGGGGCCGGCGTCCTTGAACCACGGCCGCGGATCGATCGGGCGCCCGCCCTTGCGGATCTCGAAATACAGCTCAGGGCGCTGCGTTCCCCCGCTGTCACCCGCCGAGGCGATCGCATCGCCCGCGGCCACTTGCTCGCCCACTGTTTTGTAAAGCCGCTCGTTGTGTCCGTAGAGACTCATGTAGCCGTTGCCATGGTCGATAATCGTGAGCAGACCCAGTCCGGGCAGCCAGTCGGCGTAGATCACCCGCCCCCGGGAGACCGCCCGCACCGGAGTGCCTCGCTCGGTGGCCACGAGCACGCCGTCCCATTTGACGCCTCCCGCACGCGTTTCCCCGAAGCGGGCCACTACCCGGCCGCTGACTGGCCAGGCCAGCTTGCCGCGCAGCCGGGCAAAAGCGTCGTTGGTGTCGACGGGAAACTTCTCCAGCGCGCGCCGCAGCTCGTTCAGCAGCTTCTCCAGCCCCGCCTGCTGGCTGCGCAGCCGCTCGAGGCTCTCGGTGCGCGTGTGTGACTCGGCCTCCAGACTCGCCAGCACTACGCTGCGGTGCTGCCGCGCCTCTTCGAGGTCCGCCAGCTGCGCCTTCTGCGATTTCTCCAGCTCCGCCAGCTTGCCGTCCTCGGCCTCCAGCTGAGTGTCCAGCTGCGCCAGGCTGTGCACGTTGTCCTCGATCTGATGGATCTGCCCAGCGCGTGCCCGGCCGAAGTAGCCGTAGTAGGC
>CAZLYG010000092.1:8840-13472 GCA_964563075.1 uncultured Steroidobacteraceae bacterium
CCCGCTCCGGATCCTTCTGGTTGAGCAGCAGCTTCAGCGGCTCTTCGCGACCGATCATGTAAGCGGCCCGCAACTGGCCGGCCAGCGCCTCGCGTTCCCGACTCAGGTCCGACTCACGCTGCTTCTGCTCAGCCGCGAGAGCCGTTCTGCGGGCGGCCGTCTCCGAGCGCTGGCGGCGCACCGCTTCGAGGCCTTCGCGTGCCTTGCCGACCGAAAGCTCGGCGGAACGTAGCTCCTTGCTGAGCCGGCTCTTCTCGACCTCGTCATTGCTCACTTGCCGCGTGACCCGCTCGATCTCGGACTTCACTGCCGCGAGCTGAGCCTCGGTCTTCTGCGCTTCTCCCGTGGACGGAGCCGGGGCGGTCAGTGCAGGTTGGGCGGGACTCGGAGGGCTGGTATGCGGGTGACGCGGCGGGCGGGCGGCGAGCCGCAGCGGTAGCACCGCCAGGGGGCACAGAAGCAGCAGCCCCCACCAGACCCCCAGCCGATTCGCACTGGCCAATCGCATAGGGACGCTATAATGCGCAACTTTTTCGCAACTGGCATGATCGGATGACCGTCCTCATGCCCCCAGGGCTATGGACCGTCTCATCGAATATTTCACCCATCACACCTTGCTCGCATCGGCGGCTGTGGTGCTTGCAATCGTGGTCGCCGTGTACGAGATGCGCGCACGCGGCCAGAACATCGCCGCCATTTCCCCTCAGGATGTCATCCGCTTGATGAACCAGGGTGCGCTGGTCATCGACCTGCGCAGCCAGGAGCAGTTCGCCGCGGGCCACGTCGCCGGAGCCCGGCTGATGACGGGCGAGCAGATACTCAAGAGTGCCGAGACGCTGAAGAAGTACAAGGAGAAGGTCGTGGTCGTGTACGACGACTCCGGCTCGTTGAGCGCATCGGCGCGCCGGCAGCTGACCGCCCAGGGCTTTACCAGGGCGTTCAATCTGCGCGGCGGCCTGGCCGCCTGGCGCGCGGAAAACCTGCCACTCAGCAAAGATCCGGTGCCGAAGCGGCAGAGCGCCTGATGCCACCGAAGGTTCAAATGTATGCCACCGCGTGGTGCCCTTATTGCGAGCGCGCGCGCCAGCTGCTGAAAAGCAAGAACGTGGATTTCGAGGAGATCGACGTGGACGCGCGCCCCGAGGCGCGCGCCGAGATGGTGGCCCGCAGCGGCGGGCGCCGTACCGTTCCGCAGATCTTCATCGGAGACCGACACATCGGTGGAAGCGACGACCTGTACGAGCTGGAGGCGGCTCAGGGTCTCGATCCGCTGCTCATTTCCCAGCAACCGGCCCGGAGGCCGTGACATGACGACGAACAACGAGGGCGGCCTGGCGTCGCCCCCCCAGCCGCAGCCGGAGACCGGCCCGATCCTGTCCCTGCAGAGCGTCTACCTGAAGGACTGCTCCTACGAAGCTCCCAACGGCCCGCGCGCGGAAGGCAACTGGAATCCGCAGATCAATCTCGATCTGCACACGGCGGCCACGAACCTGACACCCGACGTGCGCGAGGTCGTGCTGACGGTGACCGTATCCGCCAAGCAGAACGACAGTACCCTGTTCCTGGTCGAGATCAAGCAGGCGGGACTGTTCGTGATGCGCAACCTGTCAGAGGAAGATGCGAAGCGCGCGGTCACCAGCATTTGCCCCGGTGTTCTGTTCCCGTACGCCCGCGCGGCGGTCTCGAATCTCGTCACGCAAGGCGGATTCCCGCAGTTCCTGCTGCCTCCGGTCAACTTCGAGGCGCTGTACGCGCAACAGAGCGCGCAGGGCCAACCGACGGCAACCAACTGACGCGCGATTGTTCGGGCAGGGGCGGCCACGCATGAACGAAGCGACCCCCGGCGTCGCTACGGCGCGCGGCGCAAAGCGGGAAGCTCCGGCCGCCGTGCTGGGAGCGGGCTCATGGGGGACCGCCCTCGCCATTCAGTTCGCTCGGAGCGGACGCCCGACGCGCCTCTGGGGCCGCGACGTCCGCCGGCAGGAGGCGATGACGGCGTCCCGCGGCAACGAACGTTATCTGCCGGGCGCGCAGTTTCCGCCGTCGCTGATCGTCGAGCGCGACCTGGCGGCGGCGGTACGCGACGCAAGCGACGTCCTCATCGCTGTGCCGAGCCACTCATTCCGGAAGGTTCTGCAGGACCTTCGGCCGCACCTGCAGCCGCAGACACGCATCGCGTGGGCCACGAAGGGATTCGAGGTGGATACGGGACTGCTCCCGCACCAGGTCGCCCGCGAGATCCTCGGATTGGACCGCGCAATCGCAGTAGTCTCAGGCCCGACCTTCGCACGCGAAGTCGGGCAAGGGCTGCCGACGGCGATGACCGTAGCTTCCCCGCACGCCGAATTCGCTAATGCGCTCGCGAGCTCGCTGTCGTCCGCGAACTTCCGCGCCTACACCTCTACCGACATCGTGGGCGTGGAAGTCGGGGGTGCAGTGAAGAATGTCTTGGCAGTGGGCGCCGGACTCTCGGACGGCCTTGGCTTCGGAGCAAACACGCGCGTTGCGCTGATCACGCGCGGATTGGTTGAAATGACGCGGTTGGGTGTAACGCTCGGCGCCCATCGCGACACCTTCATGGGACTCGCCGGGCTGGGCGACCTCGTCCTGACCTGCACCGACGACCAGTCGCGCAATCGCCGCTTTGGCCTGCTGCTAGGCGCGGGTCGCTCGGTCGAGGACGCGCTGGCGGCGATCGGTCAGGTTGTCGAAGGTTACAGCGCCGCGAGGGCGACTCACGTCGTCGCGGCTCGCGAGCAGGTCGAGATGCCCCTGTCAGAGGGCGTGTACCGGGTACTCTACGAGCACACTCCGGCCCGGGAGGCGGTGCGCGAGCTGATGAGCCGTCCCATCAAGCCCGAGACGGGTTGAAGTCGCCGATATCGATCAGCAGCAGGCCGCAGCCGAACGGTTTGGCGCGCCCGATTCCCCGTTGCAGCGCAAAGGTGAAGGTAACGGGATCGACCACGGTCAGCTCGCCGCTCAGGTCCACGGTGCTGAAGGGCACTCCACAATCCTCACGTTGACAGACCAGTTGCGTGCGGCTGTCGTCCTGCTCGTGCTGGCAGTAACTGTCCGCGTGCACCGTTTCCCGGTGCAGCTGAAATCCATGCCGGGCCGCCCGATCGTCGAGCCATTGGCCACAGGTCTCGCGAACCAGGCTCTGAAAAGTCGGCTTGTTCTCCCCGCGCCACTCTTCCCAGCTCCCAAAGCCATGCTGGCCAAGCAGCCGCATCTTGGCTCGCGTCACCACATCCTGGCGCTGCGAGCGGCCATCGCGGGTCTCTACTACGGTCGGGTTGGCGCGTATGTGAAACTTCAGCCGCGTACCGGCGGCGAGCCGAGGTGCGTAGTCGCGAGTCGTGACTTCCCACGGAGTGCATTGGGGAAGAGGCTTGTGCGTCGTCAGCACGAACGCCCGAGGAGCACCGTTGAGGTCCCAGCGGCGGAAGAGAAAGTTTGGTGCGGTGTCCGGCGCGCCGCACACAGCTTTCCACAACCAGTCATGCTCGGCGAACGGACCTCCGGCCCATTCCCGCGCGGCGTCGGCTTCGTGACCGCGCGCCGCCGCGATGACGCTCAAGTGCATAGACCTGACCCTTTGGAACTCGCCTGGTGCCCATTCGTGAGGGCACCGCTCCATTGTTTGCGAACAGGGTACCGAAGGGAGAGACCAAAGTCTCGGTTCGCGCACGCGGGAACCGAGATATTCGCTACAGATCAGGCACTTGTGAAGCCGTTCTGTCGCCAGGCTTCGTAAACCACGAGTGCGACTGCGTTGGAGAGGTTGAGACTGCGATTGGCGGGTCGCATGGGGATCGAGAGATGGTGCTCGGGCGGAATGCTGTCGAGGACATGAGTGGGCAGACCCCGGTGCTCCGAACCAAAAAGGAGTGCGTCGCCTGGCGTGAAGCGCGCGTCGCTGTAGCGGCGGACGCCACTCGTCTCGATGGCGAACACGCGGGCTCCGCTCAGCGCCTGCAGACAGGAATCGAGACTGGCGTGGATGCGTACTGTGGCGAGATCCGCGTAGTCGAGGCCCGCGCGACGCACATCCTTGCGCTCGAGCTCGAATCCCAACGGTCGCACCAGATGCAGCGTGCAGCCCGTGTTGGCGCTCAGCCGGATGATATTTCCCGTGTTAGGCGGAATCTCGGGTCTGAAGAGCACGATGTGAAACATGGCGGAGTGAGGGATCCTCAGGCTCTCTGGATGAGCATGGCATAATGCCCTGCATGAGCACTCCCGACGACGGCCACGACAGCGCCCTACGGCTCGAATTCTGTGGGATGTCATTTGCCTCCCCGATCGTTCTGCTCTCGGGTTGCGTGGGATTCGGGGAGGAGTACACGCGGATCGAGGGGTTCTCCAATCGGGACGCGGGCGCGGTGGTTCTCAAGGGCACGACCCTCAAGCCGCGCCTCGGCAACGCCCCACATCGGGTGTACGAGACGCCGGCCGGAATGCTCAACGCGATCGGATTGCAGAACCCGGGCGCTGCGCACGTCGTGGAGCGCATCCTGCCGCAGCTCGACTTCACGGAGACGCGCTTCATAGCCAACGTCTCGGGCTCGACCATCGAGGAGTACGTCGAGGTGACGCGTCGCTTCGACCAGTCGCCCATCGACGCCA
>CAZLYG010000093.1:0-13463 GCA_964563075.1 uncultured Steroidobacteraceae bacterium
GAGTCGACCGACTTGTAGCCGGTCTGTACCGGCTGGCTGACGGATTGCCGATAGATCACGCCCGGGGCAACCCGTTCGATCGGAGCCGTGCGCTTGGCGGTGATGGGGCCTTTGCCATCGAGCGGCTGGCCCAGTGCATCGACCACGCGGCCGAGCAGCTCGGGGCCGACGGGAACCTCCAGAATGCGGTTGGTCGTCTTGACCGTGTCGCCTTCCGACAGGTGCTTGTAGTCACCGAGGACCACCGCGCCGACAGAATCCTGCTCCAGATTGAGCGCGAGGCCGAACGTGTTGCCGGGGAACTCCAGCATCTCACCGTACTTGGCGTCCGCCAGCCCATGAATACGGGTGATGCCGTCGGTGACCGATACGATGGTGCCGACGTTGCGAGCCTCAGTGACCGATTTGAAGTTCTCGATCCGCTGCTTGATCAGGTCGCTGATCTCGGTTGCCTTGATGGCCATGTCTCTAGTCCTCTAGCGAATTTCGTTCAGGCCGTCAGCTCGTAAGCGATGCGGTTGAGCCGGCTCAGTACCGAGCCGTCGATCACGAGATCGCCCGCGCGCACCACGGCGCCGCCGATGAGCTTCGGGTCCGTCTCACAATGCAGACGCACGGAGCGTTTGAGCTTGCGCTCGAGCGCAGTCGAGAGCGTTTTCTGCTGGGCGGCATCGAGCGGCGCGGCGGATGTCACGGTGACATCGACCACTCCCTCGGCCTTGTCCTTGAGCTCGTCGAAGAGAGCGGCGATCTCCGGAAGGTACGCGAGACGCCGGTTCTCCGCGAGCATGTCGAAGAAGTTACGACCGTCGCCATTGAGCTTCGAGCCCGCGACGTCGAACACGAAGCCCGCCAGCTGCGAAGGCGCCACCTGCGGATTACCCAGCAGGTTCTCGACGCGCTCGTCCTTCACGACAGCAGCGCCGGCTTGCAGAGCGTCAGACCACTCTGCCAGCCGCTTGTCGGCGCTGGCTTGCTCGAACGCCGCCTTGGCGTAAGGTCGTGCGACAGTGGTCTTATCGGCCAAGTGATGCTTCTCCGTTCAGATCTGGGTCGCGAGCTTGTCGATGAGATCGGCGTGCGCGCGCGCATCGATCTCCCGCTCGAGCAGCTTGGAGGCCGCCTTCACTGCGATCTGAGCCACTTCACGGCGCAGGCTCTCGCGCGCGTGAGTCGCGTCCAGCTCGATCTGTTGATGGGCGGCGGCGACGAGGCGCTGGCTCTCGGCGGTCGCCGCGCCCTTCGCCTGCTCGATCAGGTCGTTGGCGCGGTGCTGAGCCTGATCGATGATCTGCGTGGCGCGCTCGCGCGCTTCGCGAATGATCGAGTCTGACTTCTCACGTGCTTCCGCCAGGGCCTTCTCGCCTTCCTGCCCAGCGGCCAGCCCCTGCGCGATCTTGCGCGCACGCTCTTCCATGGGGCCGAGGATCATCGGCCACACGTATTTCATCGTGAACCAGACGAGGATCGCGAAGACCACCATCTGAATGACGAGCGTCAGGTTGATGTTCACTCTCGTCTCCTAACTTGCGTCTCTGATCCCGGGCTTGCAGCTGCAAGCCCGCGCACCCGAATTAGTGCGCCGCCGCCTGCACCGCCGTGAGGAACGGGTTCGCGAACGTGAAGAAGAGAGCGAAACCGATACCTATGAAGGTGTCGGCGTCCAGCAGTGCGACGAAGATGAACGCGCGGCCGAGCAGGGCCGGTGCGAGCTCCGGCTGGCGCGCCATTCCCTCCAGGAAGCGGCCGCCCAGCAGGCCGAAGCCGATGGCGGTGCCGAAGGCCCCCATGCCGAAAATGATGCCGACGGCCAGCACCGTCATCGCTTGGATCTGCGCAATGTTTTCCATCAAACTCTCCCGGATAAAACTAGATAAAACCGCCAGCCGACACGCCGCCGCTCCCCTAGTGGTGCTCGGAGGCCTGCGTCAGGTACACAACCGTCAGGATCGCGAAAATGAAGGCCTGCAGGAATCCGACGAACAGGTCGAAGAACGACCATGCGATCCCCAATACCAGCGAACCGACCGTCCCCAGCCAGCCGCTGACAGAAGCGAGGCTGGCGAAGCCGCCGGTGAGGGTCACCAGCGCGAGCAGGATGAACACCATTTCGCCGGCGAACATGTTGCCGTACAGCCGCAGTGCCAGCGACAGCGGACGCGCCAGGAACGAGGCGAACTCGACCACGATGTTGAAGGGAGCGACCAGGATCTGTCCGATGGGATTGTGGATGCGCAGCGGATGCAGCGCGAACTCGCCCAGGAAGCCGACGACGCCTTTCATCTTGATGCTGTAGAAGATGATCAGCAGGAACACGGTCAGGGACAAGCCGAACACGACGTTCAGATCCGTGCTGGGCACGATACGCAGGTGGCCGACGCCGGCGGCGCCTGCCAGGCGCGGCAGCAGATCCAGAGGCAGGACGTCGAAGGCGTTGAAGAGGAACACCCAGACGAAGATGGTCAGGGCAAGCGGCGCGATCAGCTTGCTCTTGCCGTGAAAGATCCCTTTGACCTGCTCGTCGACCAGCTCGACCACCCACTCCACGAAATTGCGGAACTTGCTGGGCGCTCCGGTGCTCGACTGCCGCGCCGCCGCATAGAACGTCCCACCGAACAACAAGGCGAGCAGCACCGAAAAGAACACGCTGTCGAGATTGATCGCGGAAAAGTCGAGGATGCCGTGCGGCGCCTTGTTGGTCAGGAAGGTCAGATGGTGAAGGATGTACTCGTTTGGACTCGGAGTCTCTTCAGCCAGGTATCGCAGCAACATATCCACTACCGCATCTCTTGTCCGTCAGATCGCGCCCGCGCGTCCACGCCATTGGCCCGCGAATGCAACCCAGTACACGAAGAAAGTCGCCACGTACGCGCCAAACATGGGGACGGGCGAGACCTTCATCAACGTCAGTACAACCACGAAAAGCCCAACAATCACGAGAAACTTCGCCGCTTCGCCGACGAACAGGGCCAGCAGCATCTGCGCGGCGTTCAATCCGGCATGGCGCCGAAACGCTACCAGCGCCATTGCCAGGCTGCCCGCGGTACTGATGCCTCCGCCGAGCAGCGCCGAAAGCGCCGCTGTCTCGCCGGCGATGCTCCACGCGAGCATCGCGGCGACCACCGTTACGGCTGCCTGGCCCAGCATGAAGCTGAACGCCAGCCGCCGCACATAGGGCTGTGTCGTCCCGGTCACCTTGTATCCCGCGGGGCGAAAGCCGCCGGCCCGCCAGTCATCGTCACGGCCGTAGCGACTCTCAACTGAAGGTCGCGCCCCAGGCGGAGCCCGGCCAAAAAAGCCGGCGAATTATAGAGATCGAACCCCTGCGAGTCCACAGCGCAGGCGGCCAAAAAACACGTGTTGTTTGCGAGACTTGGGCGCGCTGCGGGGCGCGCGGCCGGCCGGCAACCAGCGCGCTGTGCGGTTAGCGTATTAGTACGACAAATCCCTGATAACGGCCAGAAGGCCGGCCCGGAGGGCGAGGCGCGTGAGCGCCGAGTAAATGGTGTGCCGGAACCAGGACACACCGCTCTGACTCGGCCGGCGGGCGGCCGGGGCTCAACGGATGTGGGCGAGGATGCCGTCCAGCTCGTCGAGACTGTTGTAGGTCACGACCAGCCGGCCTTTACCCCCCGAGGAATGCTTGATGGCTACCTTGGCACCGAGGATGTCGGCCAGCTCCTGCTCCAGGCGCTGCACGTTGGGATCCCGGTGACCCGCGCCGGCTTCGCCCGCTTCGGCGGCCCCCGGCGCGCGCTCCTTGAGGCGCCTCACCAGGGCCTCCGTATCCCGGACCGAAAGCGACCTCTTGACGATCATCACGGCCACTTCCACCTGTTGCCGGCGATTGGTGAGCCCCAGCAGAGCGCGGGCGTGCCCCATCTCCAGCTCGCGCCTCTCCAGCATCTCGCTCACCTCGGGAGCCAGCTCCAGCAGTCGCAGCAGGTTGCTGACGCTGGCGCGCTCGCGTCCAACCGCATCGGCGGCTTGCTGATGCGTCAGTTGGAACTCCGAGATGAGCCGTTCCAGCGCACGCGCTTCCTCGAGAGGGTTGAGGTTCTCGCGCTGGATGTTCTCGATGAGCGCCACGGCGATGGCCGCCTCATCGGGAATGTCACGGATGACTGCAGGAATCTGTGCCAACCCCGCCATCTGCGCCGCTCTCCAGCGGCGCTCACCAGCGATGATCTCGTACCGCTGCGACTCGCCGGCGCCTGGCGCACCGACCGGACGCACCACAATCGGCTGAACCACACCTTGCGACTTGATGGACTCGGCGAGCTCCTGCAGCGACTCGGGCCGCATGTCCACGCGTGGCTGGTAGCGGCCCCGCTGGAGCAGATCGAGCGGCAGCCTGGCCAGTTCCTCTCCCGGACGGGTTTCCGGTGCTCCTGCGGAAGTCGCGGGCTGCGTGGCGACCGGCGCCAGGGCCACCTCGGCCACAGGCGACGCCGGGCGGCCGAGAAGATCAGCGAGACCGCGTCCGAGCGTGGGCTTCTTTTGCATCATGGCGGGGGATCATAGCCCGATGCAGGATCGTTGGGACGCACGTCGAGGGGTTCAGATGCATGCAGCGCCGACGCAGCGGGTTCGGGCGCATGCAGCGCCGACGCAGCGGGTTCGGGCGCATGCAGCGCCGACGACGCAGTGGGTTCCGGCGCGTGCGGCGCAGACGCATCCGGCGCGGTGGGTTCCGGCGCGGTGGGTTCCGGCGCGGTGGGTTCCGGCGCGGCGCTCGACGACGCGGGGCCGGCGGGGGAGTGCCCCGCAGCGGAGGCGACCGGCGTGCCGTCCGCGCGCGAGCCGCCGTTCGGGGCGACGCTGCCCGAGGTGTCACCATCCGCACGCGCCGCACCACCATTTCCGCCATTGGATGATCCGAGCGCCTCTTCCTCCTCACGCCGAATCATCTCGCCGGCAAGTGCCAGGTAAGCAAGCGCGCCGCGCGACTCCTTGTCATGGAACAACACGGGCTTGCCGAACGACGGCGCCTCCGAGAGCCGCACGTTGCGCGGAATGATCGTGCGAAACACCTTGTCCCCGAAGTGCATGATCAACTGAGCGCTGACCTCGCTGGAGAGGTTGTTTCGCGGGTCGAACATCGTGCGCAGGATCCCCTCGAGCTGCAGCTGGGGATTCACCGCATCGCGAATCTGCTCGATGGTGGCGATGAGTGCCGAAAGGCCCTCCAGAGCGTAGTACTCACACTGCATCGGGATGAGCACGCTGTCCGCCGCGACGAGCGAATTCACGGTCAGCATGTTCAAGGCAGGAGGACAGTCGATGAGAATGACGTCGAAGGATTCGCGGATCGCTGCCAACGCGTTGCGAAGCTTGACCTCGCGTCCCGTCAGCATGCCCAACAGCCGCACTTCCGCCGCTGTAAGATCCTGATTCGCGGGAAGAAGGCTGAAGCCACCCGGCTCGACGGGAATGAGTGCGGCGCCCAGCTCACACTCTCCGAGCAGCACCTCGCAGGTGCTGCGCTCCAGCTGCTGCTTGTCGACTCCGCTTCCCATGGTCGCGTTGCCCTGCGGGTCGAGATCCATCAGCAGCACGCGGCGCCTGGTCGCCGACAGCGACGCGGCCAGATTCACCGCTGTTGTCGTCTTGCCGACGCCGCCTTTCTGGTTCGCGACCGCGATCACGCGCTTCATGGAAGTAGTGTACTGCACCGGCCGAGAATGCCGACGATTCCAGCGCGACCGCGTCTGCTGCGGGCGCCCCGCGTCGGCATGTAGCGACGCCGGTAACCGTGGGGTCACGGCGGCCGCGTCGGCGTCTGGCACGCACACGAGCAGCTCGTGCGGTCACGCGACCTGTCAGCGAGCGCTCAACCCCGGCCTGCAGGGGTGGAGAGCGGACTCGTGCGACCACACGTCGACCCCTCGTGTCTGCCCCCGTCCGATCCGCTCGCGTGCCATCGCATCTGCAATGGCCCCGGTAGGCTGTCTGTCGCGGCGACTGCGTTCGAAGATTTCCATGAGGCGACTCGGAATGCCGTGAATCTCACGGGTGACCTGGGCCTCCGTTGCGGTGCCCAGATACTCCCGGGCCACACTGATGATCCCGCCGGCGTTGATCACGTAGTCAGGGGCGTAAGTCACGCCCGCCAGTTGCAACGCCAGGCCATCCTCATCTCTCGCAAGCTGGTTGTTCGCGGCACCGGCAACGATGCGCGCACGAAGCAACGGAATCGTGCGCGAGTTGAGGATCGCCCCCAGCGCGCAGGGCGCGAACACATCGACGTCCAGCGTCATGATGGATTCGGCGGGAACAGCGACCGCACCCAGCTCATCGCGTGCCCGCTCGACCGGGCCGCTGCGGACATCGGCTACCCACAACCGGGCTCCTTCGGCGGCGAGCAGGCGGCACAGGTGGTAACCCACACCGCCAACGCCCTGAACAGCCACCTTGAGACCCTCCAGATCCGAACGCCCCAGTCGGAAGCGAGTCGCCGCCTTCACCCCCAGGAATACGCCGAGCGCGGTTTTCGGAGCGGGATCCCCGCCCGCTCCGCCCTCTGCGGACCTGAGCCCGCTGACGAATCGCGTGTGGCGCGCAACCTGCTGCATGTCCGCGGTCGTCGTGCCGACGTCCTCGGCCGTGATGTACTGGCCCCCCAGCGAGTCGATGAATCGGCCGTACGCCTCGAACAGCTCCGGGGTTTTCGCGGTGCGCGAGTCCCCAATGATGACGGCCTTGCCGCCGCCGAAGGGGAGACCGGCGAGCGCGTTCTTATAGCTCATGCCGCGCGACAGCCGCAGCGCGTCCGTTACCGCTTCGGCCGTGGACACGTAGGGCCACATGCGGCAGCCGCCGGCTGCCGGCCCGAGATTCGTCGAATGAACGGCCACGATCGAGCGCAGCCCGCTGGCCGCGTCGCGCCCGAAAACCACGCGCTCGTGGTCATCGAAATCAGGCATGCCGAAAACATCCATGACAGGGGAGCGTACGCGCCGCCTGGCGCAACCCGCGTCACAAAAATTTGCCCTGGGGCCGCCGTCGATGCGACATTTGTTGCGGCATATACGCCAGGAGCGAGATGAACGATGCAAGCCGAGCTCGACCGGGGTGACCTGCGCATCCTGGATGTCCTGCAGAATCACGGCGATCTGTCCGCGGCCGAGGTGGCCGAGCGCCTCGGGCTGACGGCTTCGACGTGCTGGCGGCGGATGACCCGTCTGCAGCAGCTGGGAGTGATCCGCGGCCGCGTTGCGCTGCTCGATCGCGAGCGAGTCGGGCTCAACGTGCTGGTGTTCTCGCACGTGAAGCTGGCGGGACACGGCCGGGATGCGCTGTTGAAATTCGAGCAGGCGGTGCGCGAGCACCCCGAGATCCTGGAGTGCTACACCCTGATGGGCGAGACGGACTTCCTGCTGCGCATCGTGTGCCCGGACATCAAGGCGTACGAGGCTTTCTTCCTCGACCACCTGTCGCGCTTTCCGGGTGTGCAGTCCGTGCACTCCTCCATTGCATTGTCGGTCATCAAGGAGACAACGGCGCTGCCGTTGAGCTCGACACACATCACACCCTCGAAGTGAGGGCAATCGCCCGCGTGTCTGTGACACAGATCGCAGCGCAGCCAACGACTGGGACAACATCCAGGTTGACTGATATCGCACACAACTTCACCGGCGGCTTGAGAACCCTCACAATTCGCGCGTAAATCCCGCACGAGAGTCTCAGTTCGCGCGACTTCCACTTTGGTAACCCTCGATGCCGCCGCCATGATCGTGGCAGTCGCATTGCTTATGTCCGCCGCGCACAGCCACCGCGGCGCCATCAAACACAGTGGAGGATCGAATGTTACTTAGAACGTGGGCATGCCGCGCGTGCAGCATCGCGTTGGTGGGTTTGCTCGTGGGATGTGGCGGAGGATCGACGACGGCGGCGGGAGGCGCGGCGGCGACTTCCGGCAGCGGCGCAACCGGCAGCTCGGGTAGCGGTGCAACCGGCAGTTCGGGCGGTGGCGGCTCGAGCCCGCCCCCGGCGATCACCGGTGTCGCGACCCCGAAATCCGTGTCCGTCGTCACAGCCAACTGAGCGAGCCGCCATGAACAGAAAACATCTCCTGCGTGCGGCGGTTGCCGCAGCGCTGCTGAGCAGCACGGCCGTGCAGGCCGCCCCTCCAGCCACTTCGCCTTATGTCACCGACCCACAGAACCTGAATGTGCAGGATGCGACCGCGCAGGGCATCGGCAGCCTGAACCTGGTGCTGTGCGTGATCGGATCGATGGATGCGGCCGACATGGTGAATGCCGGCCCCTATATCGCACTGGTGGACATGAATAAATGCCAGGCAGGCAAGGGCGGCGGCAACTCCGCCGCGGCCGGGGCCACCAACTACGCCAACGCGGTAGTCAACGTCACGCGCGCGAGCAACAACGATCCGATGATCGGCAAGGTGTGGCTGTCGTTCACCCAGCAGGGCAATCCCATGCAGGTGTACGCGTACTTGAGCGCAACACAGTCGCCGGCCACGGCGCCTCCCTATGGCGCGTTCCGCATGGACTATGTCGGCGTGTTCGGCGGGAACATGGGCTTCAACGGTTACATCGATTCGACGACCCCGGGCGTCATCAAGTTCCTCGAGACGGGCCCGCAATCGAGCGACACCGCGCTCGCAATGTCCGCCTCCTCGACCACCTCCGGCTCCGGGACGATGCACATCGGCAACGTCGATGGCGGCAACGGTGGCGCGCTCGATTTCGACTTTGCGTACAACCCGAACTACTTCCATCGCAGCGACGGCACGCATGATCAGTGCTTCGATCGCTCCAAGGCGAACGCGTCCATCGCCGTGTGGCAGTACGGTACGTACAACGCCAACGACGGCACGCGCGTCGATCAGGCCAACCCCGGGTTCCCGGTCCTGGCCGTCTCCGGGGGCAACTCCTATTACGGATTCGCCAACTACTGGGGCATCAACTTCCAGGGGTTCAACATTCCCGACGGCACACCGGTAGCCGGGGTGACGGTCACGGACCAGCGGCCAGGCAACACCACCAGCTATAGCCTCAACAAGGTCGGCGGCAAGCTCACCAAGTGGACTCAGGTCTCTGCCACACTGGGCGCGCTGGATGGCATTCCGATCAACTACAGTGCGAATCTCACCGGGCTCACGAGCGGCAACCCGACGGTCACCGGGTTCAACAACTGGGTGCTGCAATGGAGCTCGGCATCGGGTAACTTCACGGTCGTCGGTGTCATGAACTGCGGCAACAACGGCTGCGTGACCTCGACCTTGAGTCCGGCCGCCACGGTCAATGCCAACGCGTTCAACACAATGCCGATCTCCGGCTACGCCAACTCCTACGGCGGCAACATCAACATTCCGCCGACGGGGACAGCGCACGCAGCCGGCGACACCGTGTTCTACTACACGCAGTCGACGGTCGTGCCGGGCAGCGGCCCCCTGACGCTGTACTGCCTCAGCCAGTGCCCGACGGGGGCCCAGCTGACGGCGTATTCCTCCGGCAGTGCCTCCACGCCGTTCGCGAACGGCACCGACACTCAGTGGTTCAGTGCACCGGACGCGGCGCACACGGTGTCCTACACCTTCGGCTCCACAGGGCTCGTGGACGGCAACAATGCGTCCGTGATCCTGGAACAGGCCGGCCAGTACCCCTCCAACTCGCAATACGCGCAAAACGGCGTACAGACGGGCTGGCTGGTGGAGGCGCCGTTCAGCAATGCGAACTGCCCGGCGGGCATGCAGGGTGGCAGTGTTCTCTGCCAGCCTGCGAATCCGACGACGTACTACACGTGGCAGACGGGGCCCAATCAGTGGAACCAGTCGCTGTGGCTGACGAACGGCGGCAACGTCGTGCCGTTCGATCCACCGCAGAACATCTCGTACACCGTACCGACGGGCGCCGCCTACGGGTCGTATGCCGGGCTGCCGATCCTGTTGCAGTTCAACGGCTTCGGTAATCTCAACGGCATACCCGGAGCGTGTGTCGATCCGACCGACAACAGCCCCGTGGACTGCAGCACGAACGGTGCGAGCTATGTGCCGATGTTCTCCATTCCGGACGGCACGACGCTGACACTGCCCGCTCTCACCGGAAGCACCACTACGCCGCTCATAGTGAAGGCGCTGAACGGTGCCATCCTGCTCAAGAGTCTCGGCAGCAACGCTCAGCAGTGCTCTTCGATGGCGCTCACGCCGCTGACACTGCCTTCGGGTGGTCTGCACGATCCGAGCAACGCCAGCGATAGCGAGTACCTGGGCACGATGCCCACCGTGACGGGCGCACCGAAGGTGATCGACGGCGTCCTGCAGCAATAGACGCTCAGGACCTGAAGCGGCACGGGCCGCTTCAGGTCCGAAGCGCGATCACGCAGCGCTCCTCGCCCAGTCCGGGCACATCGATACGCCGGGAGAACTCGACCCGCCAGGAAGCGGGCAGATCCTCCAGTTCCCGGCTCGGCCACTTGCCCTTCATCGCCAGTACACGGGTGCTCGGGCCGCAGGACGAACTGATTTGAGGGAGCAGCTCGGGTAGCGAGGCGAACGCTCGCGCGACAACGGTGTCGAAGGGGGCGGCAGGCACGTACGACTCCACTCGGGCCTGTACGGCCTCGACGTTCGGCAGCCCCAGCGTCCGCCCCGCATGCGCAACGAAACGCACCTTCTTCCCGTTGGAGTCGAGCAGCGTGAAACGCCGCCTCGGATTCACCACTGCCAACGGGAGACCTGGGAAACCCGCGCCCGTGCCCACATCCAGGATGGAGTCGCCCTGCAGGTCGGGCTGCACCGCGAGACTGTCCAGAAGATGGTGTGTGATCCTGTCCGCGGCCTTGATGGCCGTGAGGTTGTACGTTCGGTTCCAGCGATCCAGCTCATCCAGCAGTGCCAGCAGACGCGACGCGTCCGGCTCCGTGAGGGTCACTCCAAGCTGGGCGGCGTCGGCCATGAGACGTTGAAGGGGGGTCAAGCTGCGGTTCTATCGTTGACAGTGGCACGCGTGCTTTGCGATTTTGGCAGAAAATACCGGCGGGCCCGAATCGAACGATATGAGACTACTGCTGGTCGAAGATGACGCCATGATCGGCGAGGCCATCCGTTCGGGCCTGAAGCGGGACGGTTTCGCAGTCGACTGGGTGCATGATGGCGAGTCCGCAGACCGCGTCCTGCGCACGGAGGCGTTCGACCTCGCCCTGCTCGATCTGGGGCTCCCGCGCAAGGACGGTCTGCAGGTGCTGCAGGCGCTGCGTGCCCGGCGGCAGGCCTTGCCCGTGCTGATCATTACGGCGCGCGACGCAGTGTCAGACCGTATTCAGGGGCTCGACTCGGGCGCCGATGACTACCTGGTGAAACCCTTCGACCTGGATGAGCTGGCTGCGAGAATTCGCGCCCTGCTGCGTCGCAAGTCAGGCCGCCCCGAGCCTCGCATCGAGCACCTCGGAGTGGTGCTCGACCCGGCGACCCATGCCGTCAGTCGCGATGGCCGTGAGATCGATCTGTCGCCGAAGGAATTCGCGCTGTTGCAACTGCTGCTGGAGCGACCCGGCACCATCCACTCCCGCGCACAGATCGAGGAGCGGCTCTACGGTTGGGGCGAGGAAGTGGAGAGCAACGCCGTCGAGGTCCACATCCACGGGCTGCGACGCAAGCTGGGACCGGATTTCATTCTCAACGTGCGCGGAGTCGGCTACCGCGTAAGGCCGGCGCGGTGAGATCGCTACGCGCACGCTTGCTGCTGTGGCTGCTGAGCGGCGTCGTGTTGGTCGGGGCGGCCGGCGGCTGGATCGTCTACCTCAATGCCCTGAGCGAGGCAGACGCGTTCTTCGACTACGAGCTGCGCCAGACGGCCCTGCTGCTGGGTGATCAGCCGGTGGAGTATCAGCTCGCTCCGATTCCGCCGAGCGATGCCGCTTATGACTTCGTCGTACAGGTATGGACGATCGACGGCAGCCTGCTCTACTGGTCGCAGAATCACAAACTGCTGCCCGCCATCACCAAGATCGGCTTCTCCGATGTCACCACCAGCGAGGGGCGCTGGCGCGTGTACGGGGTGCAGAGGCCAACGAAAGTGGTGCAGGTCGCCCAGCCCATGAGCGTTCGCCAGGACCAGGCTGCCGTGCTGGCGCTGCGCGCGCTCCGGCCGTTTGCTTTGCTCCTGCCGGTGCTGGCCATTTTGATCTGGGTCGCCGTCGGGCACGCGTTGGAGCCGTTGAAGGGCCTGGCGCTGGTCGTGAAATCTCGAGGTGTGAACGAGCTGCAGCCGCTTCCGGATCAGCCGTTGCCCGATGAGGTTCGTCCGCTGGTGAGCGCCCTCAACGATCTCCTCACGCGCCTGGGCGCGGCGCTTGGGCGCGAGCGAGCGTTCATGCTGGACGCGGCACATGAGCTGCGCACGCCACTCACTGCCTTGCACCTACAAATGGGTGCTCTCGCAAGGGCTGCTACCGAGGCCGAGCGCTTGGAAGCGACTGAGAGACTCTCGGCTGGCGTGCATCGCGCTATTCGCCTGGTAGAGCAACTTCTGTCGCTGTCGCGTCAGGAATCGCGAGGGGTGCCCGCCCATGTGCAGGTGTCTTTGGATCAGCTCGCTCGCGAGGTCGTCAGTGAGGTCATTCCGGTATCCGATGCGAAGCGCATCGATCTCGGGATCTCCGAGTCGCAGCCCGCGGTGGTCGTCGGCGACCCTGACGCACTGCGAACGTTGCTTCGCAACCTTGTCGATAACGCGGTCCGTTACACCCCGGCAGAGGGTCGCGTAGACGTGGCCGTGCAGCGCACCGATGAGCCCCCACGGGCTGTGCTCAAGGTCGTCGACACCGGGCCGGGGATTCCACCCGAGGACCGCTCCCGGGTATTCGATCGGTTTTACCGTCGCCCCGGAACCTCGCCGCCGGGAAGCGGCCTGGGGCTGGCCATCGTGAAATCGATAGCTACCGCCCATGGGGCTACGGTCGTGCTGGACGCGGGTCCCGCCGGAGTCGGCCTGGCGGCGACCGTGAGCTTCCCCTTGGCACCCCCCCTCTTAAGGGTCACTTAAGTCTCCCTGTCTAAGGTCTCACACAGGGCCAGAACGGCCAGCTGTGAATTCATGGAGACCCGACATGAACCCGAATCCCAAGAAGTACGCCAAGCCGCTCGCAGCTGCGGCGCTTGGCGCAATCATTGCCGCGCCCCTGGGCGCACTTTACACGTATAGCGTGCAGGCGGAATCGCCCGCCCACACCACACAGGCGCCGGTGCAGACAGCGCCTGCGACCGGCAATCCGCAAGCAGTGTTGCCTGACTTCAGCACCATGGTGAAGAAGTATGGGCCGGCCGTGGTCAACATCCAGGTCGTAGAAAAGGTGCCCGCGTCCTATGAAGAGCAGGGCGACGATAACGGTGACGACAACGGCGATGACAATGGCGACAATGGTAATGGCCGCAACCCGTGGGCGAACAGTCCGTTCGCGCCGTTCTTCCGCGGCTTGCCCTTCCAGCAGCAGCCGCA
>CAZLYG010000094.1:0-10448 GCA_964563075.1 uncultured Steroidobacteraceae bacterium
ACGTTCGAGGATATCGCGAAGGCACTCAATGACCTCGTTGCCGATGATTGGTCGAACTACCTGCGCACGCGCCTCGATACCCACCAGAACACGACAATCGATGCGGCACTTGCCGACACCGGGTGGCAGCTGGTGTTCCGGGATACTCCATCGGTATTCCTGCAGCGAGCGCAGGAGGCCAACGAGACTGTCGATCGCACGTTCTCCATCGGTCTCGCGCTGGACAAGGAGTCCAGGATTTCCCAGGTCATCTGGGACAGCCCCGCCTTCAAAGCCGGACTCACCCTGGGGACCTCGGTCGTCGCCGTGAACGGCCGTGCCTACAAGCTCGATCTGCTGGATCAGGCCATCCGTGATGCTCGAGATCCCGCGAAACCCGTCGAGCTGTTGGTGCGGGATCTGGACCGCTATCGCACCGTGAAGCTGGACTATACGGGCGGGCCTCGTTATCCGGATCTCGTTCGAGTGAGCGGCGCGCCTGATCGGCTGTCGGACATTCTGCGGCCGCGGACCTGATTCGTCGTTCTCGTCCACGGGTCGGGCGCGGCGGCGGTCCGGGCCGTGCGGCGGGCGAACGTCCCCCGGGGCGAACGTGCCCCGGGCGAACGTGCCCCGGGTGAATTTCATGAAATTCTGGATTCGGACGCCGATTTTCAGCCGCTAGACTGCGTCGCTTTGTGTGCACGTGAGCCAACAGTGATGACATTCCTCCAGAAAAGCCTGGTACTTGCCGTAGTCCTGCTGCCGATCGGCGCTGCCGTCGGCGCAGACGAGGCCGACGCGCCAGCTCTGAACGAGGTGGTCGTCACCGCCACGCGCATCGGCATGTCCTCTTTCGAGGTCCCCGCCGCAATCAGTACGGTCTCGGGCGAGCAGCTGCGCAACGATGCGCTCGGCGTGAATCTTGCCGATGACGTAGCCACGGTGCCGGGTCTGCTGGCGCGCAATCGGTACAACTATGCGCAGGACCAGCAGATCTCGATCCGCGGCATCGGCGCCAATTCGGCTTTCGGTATCCGCGGCGTACGCGTCTACCAGGACGGCATTCCGGCCACAGGACCGGACGGCCAGGGACAGGTCTCGCAGTTCAACCTGGATTCCGCGCAGCGCGTGGAGATCCTCCGCGGGCCCTTCTCGGCGCTGTACGGGAACTCCTCCGGTGGAGTCATTCAGATCTTCACCGCCGACGGCAAGTCGCCGGATGAGGTGCGCACGTCTGCTGCATTCGGCAGCTTCGGCAACGTGCGGGCGGGCGTGGATGCGCTGGGTGCATCGGGGCCGTTCAACTACAACCTCGACTTCACGCATTTCTCGGTGGACGGATATCGGGATCACAGCAGCGCGCAGAGCGAGTCATTCAACGGCAAGCTCAACTACAGCGTCAACGACTCGAGTCATCTGTCGCTGATCGCCAATGTCCTCTCGCGGCCGGATGCTCAGGATCCGCTCGGTCTGACGCCCATCGAGTTCGCCACCAATCCCACCGGGACCGATCCTGCGGCGGCGCAGTTCAACACTCGCAAGAGCCTGCAGCAGCAGCAGGGCGGGTTGATCTACGATCTGCAGATCAACGACGCGCAGTCGGTGCGGCTCCTCGGCTACTACGGCCACCGCATCGTGCAGCAATTCCTGTCGATTCCGGCGAGTGCGCAGATCGCTGCGGGCAGCTCCGGTGGTGTGGTTGACCTCAACCGCAATTTCGGCGGCGCGGATGCGCGCTGGACGTGGCAGGGGACGGTCGCGGATCGGCCGATGTCGTGGGTCGCCGGAGTTGCCTATGACCGGCAGAATGAGCTGCGGCGCGGCTATAACGACTACATCGGCACGTCCGCCAGCCCCATCTACGGTCTGCAGGGTACCTTGCGCCGCGACGAGAACGACATCGTTCGCGATGTCGATGAGTACGCGCAGGGCACGTGGGATTTCGCGGCCATGTGGTCGCTCATGGCCGGTGTGCGCCATAGCGACGTGAACTTCGATTCGATCGATCACTACATCACGCCCACCAATGGCGACGACAGCGGCACGGTGAGCTACAGCGCCACATCACCGGTGGCAGCCTTGAATTTCAAGCCGCTCTCCTGGCTGCATCTGTATGCCTCCTACGGCCAGGGCTTTCAGACGCCGCTCGGTTCCGAGCTTGCCTACCGGCCCGACGGCCGCGGCGGGTTGAACTTCAGCCTGAAACCGGCGCGCAGCGACAACAGCGAGCTGGGCGCAAAATTCCGGATGACGCCCGATGTGGACGCCGAAGCAGCGGTGTTCCAGACGCTCACGCGCAATGAGATCGTCGTCGATACCAACATCGGCGGCCGCTCCACCTATCAGAACAGCGGGCGCACGCGCCGCAGCGGTGCAGAGCTTTCTCTCGATTACCGTTTCGCGCCAGATTGGCGACTGCAGGTGGCTTATACGTACGTTGACGCAATCTACAGCGATGCGTACCTGACGTGCGTCGCCGCGCCGTGCGCGACGCCTACTGTCCACGTGGCCGCCGGCAACCGCCTGCCGGGTGTGCCGAAGAACAACGTGTATGCCACCGTCCACTGGGGCGGAGATATCGGCTGGCACGCGAGCGTCAACGCTCAGTACGTGAGTGCTGTCGCCGTCAACGACGCAAACTCCGTTTTCACACCTTCCTACGCCCTGTTCGGCGCCGACGCGGGCTACGCCATCGAGCTGCACAGCTTGCGCGTGTCCACGTTCCTGCGGCTCAACAACGTGCTCGACCGCCACTATGTGGGCTCCGTCATCGTCGATGATGGCAATAGCCGCTATTTCGAGCCGGGGCCGACCTTCAGCGTGCTGGGGGGTGTGACCATCACCCTGAAATAAGGGGAGCGGGGGCCCCAACTCGGCTGAGAGCTTCGAGTGCAGGGGGCTCGGGTGAGCGGCCACGGGCGGGCGGGCTCGGATGAGGGCCAGGGCCCGGCCCGGATGAGCGGCCACGGCCGGCCCGGGTGTGCGCCCAGACCTGGTCCCGCGCAATCGGCTGCCAAAGCCTGCGCCCGGATGTGCTAGCATTCGCGCCCGCGATTCGGGCCGACCGGCTCGATCGGGGCCTGCGCAGCGCGCGCCCGTAGCTCAGTTGGATAGAGTACCTGGCCACGAAGAAGTCAAGGATGGCTGCGAATCGCGCGGCGCGGCCAGGTGAATCAAGGACTTGCGAGTCCTGCCCTGCGTCCACAAGCCGTCGAGTGACCAGGAAGTGACCAAGCGCACCGGGCGCGGGTTTTGGGGCGAATTGCCCCGGTATGGATGCTAAAATTTGGTTTACGCGCGCCCGTAGCTCAGTTGGATAGAGTACTTGGCTACGAACCAAGGGGTCGGGAGTTCGAATCTCTCCGGGCGCGCCATCCTTCGCTCTGACGAACGAGCGCATTTGCGGACATGGCGCCGTATGACGGTCCACGATCGCATCGAAATCAATCCGAAGATCATGCTCGGCAAGCCCGTGATCAAGGGCTCGCGGATCACCTTGGAGCTGATCCTACGCAAGATGGCAGAAGGTGCGGACGAGCGTGCGCTTTTGGATGCGTATCCTCACCTGACCGCCGACGATATCCATGCTGCTGTCCGCTACGCGGCAGACGCACTCGCGCACGAAGAAGTTGTGCTCGCGGTGGCCGGCCACTGAGCTGATCTCATGCGGCGTATCGCCGATGAAAGCTGCGACTTCCGGCTAGTCCGCAGCCTGCGATCGGCAGGGACTTCCTGCCGTCATCGCCGCAGGTCATAATTACCAGCTGAAAAACGGTCCGACTCACAGGCGGGGGATCAAAGCCGAGGGGCCGGCCGACAACGATAAGGCCACGACGAAGCATCGTGGTCGTGGCGTTGCATGAGGAAACATGTCCCCCACTAGCGGCCCGGCTGCGACTCTTCGATCTCAATACATTCCAAACGATGATCTGGCTTTCCTCGCCGGTGGAGGTGAGTTGGGAGCGCTCATTCGAGCGCACGATTGGGCCAGCAGTCTCATCGGACCGCCCGAGAGCTGGTCACCCAGCCTGAAAATGATGCTCAGCTTTCTGCTGGCCAACCGCTTCCCGCTGCTCTTGTGGTGGGGGCCGCGGTACGTGCAGCTCTATAACGATCCGTATCGCCCGGTGCTGGGCACCAAACATCCGAAATCGCTGGGGCAACCGTGCAGTGAATGTTGGCAGGAGATCTGGCATGTTCTGCAGCCTCTCATAGACACTCCCTTTCAAGGTGGCCCGGCGACCTGGCTCGAGGACCTGGAACTCGAGCTCGACCGGCACGGCTTCACGGAAGAGACTCACTTCACGGTCGCCTACAGTCCGGTGCCCGATGACACCGCGCCGCGCGGCATTGGTGGGGTGCTGGCCACCGTGCATGAAATTACCGAGAAGGTGATCGGCGAGCGCCGCATTGTCGCGTTACGGGAGCTCGGAGCGCGCTCGGCCAGCGCCAAGACAGCCGAAGAGGCTTGTCTGGCGACATCTGACATCCTTGCCAAGAGCGCCAAGGATGTCCCCTTTGCCCTGATCTACCTTTTGGATCGCGATGGCAAGAGTGCACGGCTCGTTGCTGCAACCGGGTTCCCCGACGCCGAGCGGATGGGCCCGAGTGTCGTGGCGGTGACGGACGACGCAGGTCAGGATTGCCCTTGGCCGATGTCTGAGGTTTTACGAACAGAGGCAATCGTCACTATTGATGATCTTCACGCCCGACTCACTGTCGTGCCGCCGGGACCCTGGTCGGATCCGCCGCACTCTGCGCTCATCGTTCCCATCCGCTCGAATACAGCGCATCAACTTGCGGGCCTGCTCGTGGTCGGAGTGAGCTCCCGGCTCAGACTGAACGATCAGTATTGTAGTTTCTTCGAGCTCGTCGCAGCGCAAATTGCGACGGCGATTGCCAACGCACGCGCTTATGAGGAGGAGCGCAAGCGGGCGGAGGCCTTGGCGGAAATTGATCGCGCGAAGACCGCGTTCTTCTCGAACGTGAGCCACGAATTCCGCACACCACTGAGCCTCATGCTCGGACCGGTCGGAGATGTCGTGGAAAACCCCGCGACACCCTCATCCGTACGTGCTCAGCTCGAGGTTGCTCATCGCAACGCGCTGCGACTCCTGAAGCTCGTCAACAGCTTGCTCGACTTCTCGCGGATCGAAGCCGGGCGAGTGCAGGCGTCCTTCGAACCGACCCAGCTGGCGCAGCTGACGAGTGATCTCGCGAGCAACTTTCGCTCCGCCATCGAACGTGCCGGCCTCGTGTTGGATGTGGATTGCCGCTCGCTCACGGAGCTGGTCTACATCGATCGGGAAATGTGGGAGAAGATCGTCTTGAATCTCCTCTCCAACGCTTTCAAGTTCACCCTCGAGGGCTGCATTGCTGTGCGGATGCGCCGCGAAGCCTCGCAGGCTGTGCTCGAGATCTCGGACACCGGAGTGGGTATCCCGGACAACGAGATCTCTCGTGTGTTTGAGCGGTTCCACCGAGTCGAGGGCACCCTCGGACGTACACAAGAAGGCTCCGGCATCGGCCTCGCACTCGTGCAGGAGCTGGTCAGGCTTCACGGCGGCACCATCAGCGCGGTGAGCCAGGTCGGTCGCGGGTCCACGTTCCGCGTATGCGTGCCTCTAGGCACGAGCCATCTACCGACCGATCGCATCAAAGTGCCGCGCACACTCGCTTCGACCGCAATCGGTGCTCGAGCTTTCGTCGAGGAGGCGTTGCGCTGGATACCCGACTCCAAAATGCTCCCGAACCTCAAGAGCGTGAGTGACGAGCTGGTACCGGCTGTGGCAGACAGACCTGCACCCGCTGCCGGAGCCCGTATCCTACTGGCCGACGACAATGCGGACATGCGCGCATACGTGCGCGATCTCCTCGCGCCGACTTACCAGGTCGAAGCAGTGGTGGATGGTGAGCAGGCCCTCGAGGCCGCACGTCGCGAGCAGCCTGACCTGATTCTCACCGACATCATGATGCCGCGGCTTGACGGCCTCGGATTGCTTAGAGCATTGCGCAACGACGCGAACCTCCGCGATACGCCGGTCATTCTGCTCTCTGCACGCGCTGGTGAGGAGGCGCGCGTTGAAGGGCTGGACGCAGGGGCGGATGACTACCTGGTCAAGCCCTTTTCCGCACGGGAGCTTCTGGCTCGTGTCGGCGCTCGGCTCGAGCTGGTGCGGATGCGTCTCGAGAATGAGAGACGGTTCCATGCGTTCGTCAGCGCGACCTCCGAAGTCATCTATCAGATGAGCCCCGACTGGAGCGAAATGCGCTTTCTACAGGGTCGCAACTTCATTGCGGATACCGCAGACCCGAGCCGGACCTGGTTGGACAAGTACATCCATCCCGACGATCAGGAGCTGGTGACTTCGGTCATTCAGAAGTCAGTGCGAACAAAGAGCGTCTTTCAGCTCGAGCATCGTGTGCGGCGCGTAGACGGTAGCTTGGGTTGGACGTTCTCGCGGGCGATTCCATTGCTCGATGCAAAGGGCAATATCGTCGAATGGTTTGGGGCCGCTAGTGACATCACCGAACGGAGACTGACCGAGGAGAATCTGCGCGAGCGGGAACAATCGTTGGCTCGAGCCCTCGATGAACTGAAAGCACGCACCATGGAGCTCGCGCGCTTCAATCAAGCCGCGGTGGGGCGCGAGATGCGGATCATCGAGTTGAAGCGTGAGAACAACCAGCTTCTCGAGCGGCTGGGCGAAAGCGCCCGCCATGCGCTCGAATTCGAGCAGGAGCCAGGTCCGTCCGCGGAAGCGTGTGCAGCAGAAAGCGCAGGGCTCGTTCCGCTCGAAGCTGTTTTGCGCACGCAGGAGCTGCGTGATCGGCCTGCGCGGGCGCCGGAGTACGAGGCCGAAACGCAGGCACTGACGGCACTCGTCCAGGCACTGGCCGATTCACCGCGAACGATATTGCAACAGCTCGCAGATAGAGTCCGCGACGTCCTGAAGGCCGGCTCCGCAGGTCTGAGCCTCCTGACGCGCGATGGGCAGCGTTTCTATTGGGCCGCCATTGCCGGTGACTGGTCACCCCATCTGGGTGGCGGTACGCCTCGCGGTTTCGGTCCCTGCGGCGATGTTCTCGATCGCAACGAGGCTTTGCTGTTTACACACTGGGAGCACCGCTATCCCTATCTCTCCGCGGCGACGCCTTTGGCGGAAGAGGGACTGCTCGTGCCCTTCCGCGTGAGGGGCCGTGCGGTCGGAACGATCTGGGCGATTGCACACAATACTGAGCGCAAATTCGATGGGGAGGACTTGCGACTCCTCGAAAGCTTGGGGCGATTTGCTTCCGCGGCCTACCAGGCGGTTGAATCACTGGGCGCCTTCGACGACCGCCGGGCGGCGTTATCGCTCCTCGAGGATGCTGTGCAGGCGCGCGCTCTCGCAGATGAGTCCCTTGCCAAGCTGCGCGAGAGCGAGCGACAACTTTCCGCCGAAGCGGAAGCGCTTGCAAGTCTCAATGACCGCAGCGCGCGCATGTGGCGCTGCCGTGATTTGCACGAAGGCCTCCGGGAGATGCTTGGGGCAGCCATCCAACTGGTGGGAGCCGATAAGGGAAACGTTCAACTACTCAATGAGAAAGGGGTTCTCACGATCGAGGCGCAGTCCGGCTTCGAGCAGGAATTTCTCGACTATTTTCGTGAGGTGTCCGCTGATGACGACTCCGCCTGCGGTCGGGCATTGAGATCTGGACAGCAAATTCTGATCGAGGATGTCGAAACGGACCAACCGTTTGCACCGATGCGTTCCGTCGCCAGCTCGGCCGACTTCCGGGCGGTAGTGTCCACTCCGCTCATCTCCGGAGACGGCACTGCTCATGGCATGCTGTCGACACACTTTCGTTCCCCGCACCGACCAACTGATTGGGAGTTGGGGCGGTTGACCCTATATGCCCGACAGGCGAGCGACTTTATCCACCGCTGCAAGATCGAGCGAACCCTCAGGCAGAGCGAGGAAGAGCTGCGCGAAGCGGACCGGCGCAAGAATGAGTTTCTCGCGTTGCTCGGCCACGAGCTGCGCAATCCCCTGGCCCCCATCAGCACGGCGAGCGAACTCCTGTCTCGTAAGCTATCGAATGATCCAAACGCTCACGTCGCGAGAGTGATCAAACGCCAGGCCGCGCAACTGGCGCGCCTCGTGGATGACCTGCTCGACGTTGCTCGTATAACGCAAGGCCGGATCGAGCTGCGGCGCGAGCCGCTCGAAATCGGCACCGTGATTGCGCAAGCATTGGAGTCTGTCGGGCCGCTCATGAACGAAAAACATCACGAACTTGCCGTGGTGAGCAGCTACGAAGCACTCTACGTGAATGGCGATCCCACGCGCCTGGTGCAGTGTGTTGTCAATGTGCTCACGAACGCGGCGAAGTACACTGACGCAGGCGGAAAGATCCGCGTGCAGACACGAGCCGAGGGAGCGAGCGCCGTGATCGAAGTTTCCGATACCGGAGCCGGCATGTCGCCGGAACTCCTGCCGCGGGTGTTCAATTTGTTCGTACAGAGCGAGCGCACGCTCGACCGCGCTCAGGGAGGCCTGGGGATCGGCTTGTCTGTCGTCAAGCGATTGATCGAAATGCACGATGGCGAGGTTACGGCTCACAGCGAGGGGCTAGGGCACGGCTCGACGTTTACAATGCGGTTACCCCGGATCGCGAGACCGGAACCTGCCAGGTCCGAGCCGATGCGCCGCGAAGCTGCGCGCCGGCGGATCCTGATCGTCGATGACAATGAAGATGCGGCGAACTCTCTTGCTGACCTCCTGCGGATCGACGGGCATGACGCGCGAGTCGCCTATGACGGGCCGGATGCGCTGAGGTGTGCCGCTGAGTTCCTACCTGAAGTGGTGCTGCTCGACATCGGACTTCCGGGGATGGATGGCTACCAAGTCGCATCCCAGCTTCGCGCCCGACCAGAGTTGCGGAGTTTGAGACTCGTCGCCCTGACCGGTTATGGGCAGACAGAGGATCGAGAACGGGCTCGAGCGGCCGGATTCGACGACCATCTCGTCAAGCCGATGGACGTCGCCGCGCTCCAGCGAATCCTGGCAGCACCAACGCCTGACGTACAGGGTCGACAGTTGGAGCCGTTGTAATGGACCGAGCGCTGACTGCGACTGAATATCGGCTCCTGGTCGAACACTCGCCGGTAATGATCTGGCGTTCGGGCCTGGATGCCAAGTGCGACTATTTCAACGAAACCTGGCTGGCGTTCACCGGGCGCACGCTCGAGCAGGAAATGGGGGACGGCTGGGCCGAAGGCGTGCATCCTGAAGATTTCGACCGCTGCGTGTCGCTCTACCTCGATCACTTCCGACGGCGTGCGCCATTCGAGATGGAGTACCGGCTGCGTCGCCACGATGGAATATACCGCTGGATTTTCGACCGCGGCGTTCCCTTCAACGATGATGGCGGGATGTTCGCAGGTTTCATCGGCAGTTGTGTCGATGTGCAGGAGAGGCGCACAGCACAGGAAACCCAAGACAGGCATCATGAGGAACAACTCGCGCTGGCCCGCGACTTCGAGAAATGGATTCTGGCCATCGTGAGTCACGACATACGCAATCCGCTCCACGCGATCCAGGTTGCAGCCTATACACTGCGGCGGGCCGCCGATTCTTCCAGCGCCATACAAAGACAGGCCGACATCGTCAATCGTGGGGTGAAGCGGATTCAGCACATAGTCGGAGACCTCCTCGACCTGTCACGAGAGCGCGAAGGCGCTGGGATCTCCGTGGCGCCAAAGCCCGCGGACTTGCGCCAGATCTGTCAGCAGATCATCGACGAGCTCGAGGCGATCGCGCGAGATCGCAAGATCACCTTCGACTGCGAGGTCGATGGCCACGGCGCGTGGGACGAGCACCGTGTTCTGCAAGCCATTTCGAACCTGACATCCAACGCGGTTGAGCATGGAACACCTGGCTCTCCCGTGCATCTTCGTCTCACGGGAGACGAGCATCGCGTGGCCGTGGAGGTGCACAACGAGGGCACCATACCGGCGGAGCTCCTGCCACGCATCTTCGAGCCATTCCGTTCAGGCCGCCATCGGGGCAGCCGCGGCGATGGGCTGGGTCTCGGTCTGTTCATTGCCAAAGCCATCGCACGCGCTCATGGGGGTGCACTCGAGGTCACCTCTTCCAGTGGCGCGACGATGTTCCGGTTGGTCCTGCCCCGCTCCACCGCAGCGACCGTCGCTTGATGAGGGGTATCCACTTCCTGCTATTTGAACATGTGTGCGGCCAACTCGGCCTGCGGTACAGGTGTCGGTGGCATCGCGATTGGAGAGAGTGTCGACGAGGCTGAAAGGCGTATGCGTTTTTCTTGTCGACGTTGATGGCCTGATTGCCATGTCGCCCGAAGGCAGGCTCTCGGACTCGGGGCGCTATGGGCGCGCGGGCCTACCGGGCAAGTTTCGCACCACGCCGGCGGCGGCAAAGCCGTCGCGCTAAGTGTCCTCGTCGAGT